>JAGSYM010000266.1 GCA_018262395.1 Nitrospirota bacterium
GAACCAGTTGTTGAGACCAGGGTGGCTGAGGCATTGGCTGATTATTTTGGAAAACCTGTGGATGATTTCCTTCGGCAGCCGGCATATGCGGGTAAGCCGATACGGTGCTGGGAATACATCCGCTGCGGACAGCCGAGCTGTCCTGCTTACGGGAGTAACGAACAACGATGCTGGCTGATTATGGGAACGCATTGCACCGGTATGAAAATTGCGGCATATCCTGAAAAGGTGGATTTCTGCAAAGGCTGTGATCTCGTAAAAGGAATTGTGAGGCAACCCGAAGGATATTTGGCAGACCACATCGGCGCGGGAAAGCAGGACGAAAAAATTATCCTTGCCATTGATGATAACCCTGAAGCGATCGATATTATGTGCAAGTACCTTGGTGATGAATATACCGTGGTTGGTCTCCTTGGTGGAGAAGAAGCAGTCGCAAAGGCAAAACAATTGAAACCTATGGCGATAACTCTGGATATCATGATGCCGCGGAAGGATGGTTGGGAAGTGTTACGGGAATTAAAGAATGACCCCGATACCCAGGATATTCCGGTTATTATTCTTTCTATCGTTGATGACCAGAGAATGGGTTTCAGTCTCGGAGCAGCTGAGTATATTGTGAAACCTGTTGAAAAGGATCTTCTTTTGAAAAAATTGAAAACTCTTGAGAAGATGAAAAAGATAAAGAGGATACTGATTGTTGACAATGATCCAGCTACGGTACGATTGATCGGAAGTGTTCTTGAAGAGGCTGAATATCAGGTAACAACTTCATATAACAGTGAGGACGCCGTCAGGTCTATCGAGAATTTCAGACCGGACCTCATTGTCCTGAATCTCACCATGCCTGCAACAGGGTTCGACGTCATCGAATATCTCAAAGCTGCAGAGGGCGCAAAGGGTATGCCCTTGATCGTGCTAAACCAGAAGGATTTATCGGAGAAGGAGCGAGAGGAATTGAACGGCAGGATAAAGGGAATACTTAATAGGGCTGTACTTAACAAAGAAGATCTTTTGAAAGAACTCAAGGGTACTATTCAGAAAATGAGCAGGGATTCATAAAGAATCCATGATATTTCTGGCTTTTTTTCTCGTCTCCATGTTTCTTCCGGTTCAGGCATGGGGGTACGTCCCCCATGAATATCCCGCAATCTACACTCAGCAGTTGGGAAGAATATTCCTCTTCATTGCATTTCTTGTCGTATTGTTGTCCATCGTTCACTATCGACTGCACAGGCTCAGAGGATGGCGTTACCTGTTTATTTCCCTGATTTTTTTTACCATCTGGGATTTGATTGTTTTTGTCGGAAGACTGTCTGAATTTATCAGTATGCCCAGTACAATTGGCGGCACAGAAGGGTGGCAGTATTTCAGAAGATATATTGAAATTGGGCGCCTCGAATATCTGTACTACCTTGGGAGATTCGACTTTGTTCTGCTGAATGTCGCGATGCTCTTTTTTTATTGGGGACTCAGAGAGCATGTGTCTGAAGTACGGGAAAAGAATCCTGTTTCCGTAACCATTATCTTACCTCTTTTGCCGATTCTCATTACCGATATGGCAGGCAATGCCATATTCATTGTTTTGTCGGCCATGAGCCTGTATACCAGTATTCAACTCTACAGAACAGACAGGGAGAATGTCCTCTGGAACTATATGGTCTGGTTAGCTGCTGCCTGGTTCATGTTTTCCATCTCGCGATCTTTTGGACACATCATCCGGCATGTTCTCATTCCGACAGGAAACGGGGATGTCTGGAAGTTCTTTGAACCGATAACGGGAAGTTTCAATACCTTTTCTCTTTTCTTTGTGGGTTCAGTCAGCCTCTTTTTTATCAGGATTTATAAATCATATATGGCGATAACTGAGGATAAAAGGAAGTTGGAGAGCCTTGTGATAGAACGAACGCACTTTATCGAGGAGTTGGAAAGGGATAAAATTGCACTGCAGGAGCTTGATCAACTGAAGTCCGCTTTTCTTGCAAACATGTCTCATGAACTCCGCACCCCCATGAATACCATAATCGGTTATACTGAGGCATTGCTGGATAGCGTTGATGGTCCGATCACCGCGGAGCAGGAGAAAAGTTTAGGTAAAGTGAAGCAAAGCGCCAAGCACCTTTTGAAGTTGATCGATGATGTCCTGGATGTATCCAGACTGGAATCAGCGAAAGTCAAATTGGCAGTGACAGAAATTGATTTGAGGGCACTCATCAAAACGGTTATTCTGTCGTTTGAGAGTCTCATCTGGAAGAAAGGCCTGAGCCTCTCTGTAAATATTGATCAAACATTACCTCCGGTTTACGGTGACGAGGTGAAAATAAAACAGATTTTGATAATCTTGCTGTCGAATGCTGTCAAGTTTACTCATGCAGGAGAAATTGGCATTACGGCTCATCTGTATGATGCTGATATACAGAGCGGGCAGCCTCTTTTTATGGAAATATGTATAGCAGATACCGGGATCGGAATACATCAGGATGATCTCAGGAAGATCTTCGAAAAGTTTATGCAGATTGATTTTGCCCTGGTTCGTCAATATGAGGGTACCGGTCTGGGGTTGAGTATTGCCAGGGGCCTGGTTGAACTCCATAAGGGGAAAATATGGGCAACAAGTAAGTATGGGGAGGGTAGTACGTTCTGCTTCACACTGCCGTTGAAAAAAGAAATTTTCGAGCAAGTACCGCTTCATATATAATAAGGGCAGTATTTTTCATTAAAATGTAAAAAGGAATAAAAGAATTATGCCAAGAAAGGTGTTGATCGTTGAAGATAATCAGGATAACCGTGAACTCGTGGTTAAAGTGCTGAAAAACAAAGGGTACATCACCGCAGAAGCTGTAGACGGTGAGGATGCTATAGAAAAAGCTGTCGCTGAAAAGCCTGATTTGATATTGCTGGATATATCACTCCCAAAATTGGATGGTTACGAAGTCGCGAAGCGCCTCAAGAGTATGGAGGAGTTCCTGGAAATCCCGATTGTAGCCTTCACTGCGCATGCAATGAAAGGAGACCGCGAGAAAGTTATTGTAGCAGGGTTCGAAGGATATAT
>JAGSYM010000267.1 GCA_018262395.1 Nitrospirota bacterium
ATCGGATACGCAGCAGGTCCGAAACAGATTATTCAGGCCATGACCAATATCCAAAGTCAGTCCACGTCCAATCCGACGTCCATAGCGCAGAAAGCAGCGATAGAAGCACTGACCGGGCCGCAGGATTTCATAAAAAGCATGCGTGCTGAATTTGAGAAGAGAAGAACCTTTCTCGTCCAGGAACTAAATTCAATTTCTGGCATGAGCTGTCTTATGCCGGTGGGGGCTTTTTACGCATTTCCCAACACGGCCGGTCTGTATGGAAAATCTTTTAAGCATACCATGATATCCTCGTCTTCTGAACTTGCTCTGTATCTTCTCGAAGTGGCAAACGTGGCACTGGTCCATGGGGCAGCATTTGGGGATGACAACCATATCAGACTATCCTATGCAACGTCCATTCAGGAGATTAAAAAGGGCGTGGACAGGATAAGAGTTGCTCTGAACAGGCTTTCTTGAAAAACACAGAAGAATTCCGGTCCGGCTACGTATCGATCATCGGGCAACCCAATGTCGGCAAGTCCACACTCCTTAACTCAATCCTCGGTGAGAAAGTGGCAATAGTTACCGCCAAACCGCAGACCACCCGTAACAGAATCCTCGGCATAAAAAACCTTCCTGATGCACAGGTTATTTTTATCGATACACCCGGGATTCACCGGCCAAAACATAAACTCGGGGAAACCATGGTGAAAACTGCTGTAGGAGCGTTACAGGAGGTTGACCTAATTCTCCTTATGGTTGAGCCTCATGAACCTGACAGAAATGATATGAACATTATTGCGCTGTTACAGAATGTGAACTCACCCGTCATTCTCCTTATAAACAAGATAGACACGTTGAAGAAACAGGAACTTTTGCCGATAATCGATCGTTTCAGGGAGTTGTTTTCCTTCAGGGGGATTATCCCCATCTCTGCCATGAAACAGGACGGGATAAGCATGCTTGTGCAAACAATTTGTGATAATCTTCCCCCCGGGCCTCATTATTTCCCTGACGACCTTATTACAGACCAGGCAGAAAGATTTATGGTCTCTGAGATTATCCGTGAGAAGATCATGGAAATGACAGAGGAGGAGTTGCCCTATTCTGTGGCTCTTGAAATTATCACATGGACCGAGAGGGAAGACGGGCTTATATCAATCAGCTGCAATATTTTTGTTGAAAGAGAAGGTCAAAAAGCTATAATAATAGGGAAACGCGGTGCAATGCTGAAGGCTATCGGGAGCGCCGCCCGGATTGATATTGAGAAGCTCCTTAATACAAGAGTCTTTCTTGCGTTATGGGTTAAGGTCAAAAAAAATTGGAGAGATGACGACCGGCTTTTGAGGGAACTCGGGTACAGATAGATGTTGATACAAATGAAGGTTGAGGGAATGCTGTTCGATCCCCGCAGTAATATGTACATTCTTCTCCTGAAGGAAATTGACGGTAACGGAACACTCCCTATCTGGATCGGGAAACCCGAGGCTGACTCAATTGCGCTTGCATTAGGGAAGGTCGAGACACCGAGGCCTTTGACCCATGATCTCATAAAAAATATCGCTGACAATCTGAAAATAAAAATAACAAAGATTGTCGTTACCGAGATTCTTGACAATACGTATTATGCCCTTGTCTGTCTGAGCGATGGAAAAAAGGAGACCATGGTGGATTCGAGACCGAGCGATGCTGTGGCTGTTGCACTCAGAGTAAACGCACCAATCTTTGTTGAAGAAACCATCATGGAGCAGAAGAGTGCGGATGAGCTTGAGGAATGGCTGAAGAATCTTAAACCCGAGGATTTCGGGAATATCATGTAATGCTCAGGCGAACAGAAGGTATCGTATTACGTACCTTTCCCTTCGGAGAAGCCGACCTGATTGTCACCTTTTTAACTCCTGATTTCGGATTGATCAAAGTTTTTGCCAAAAGCCCCCGTAAGATCAAAAGCAGATTCGGGAGCAGTCTCGAACCGCTTACCTGTTCTCGGGTATCCTTCTGGGGAAAAGAAGACGCTGACCTTCCGAGACTTACCCAATCAGATATCCTGCACTCCTTTCAGACAATCAGAAATAACCTTCGCGTGTTTCTGAGGGTCTCTGAAATCATAGAACTGACGGTAACTCTTGTCCCGGAGAAGGATGTGAATAAAAAAATATATCAGCTTATGTTCAATACATTGCGTACAATTGAACAAGGCATTGCTGAGTTTTCCGGAAACGCCTCTTCCGACAGCGGAGCGAAATCCGATGCAGGGAGTGAAAAAAAAGTGCTGGGCGGCATAGATTTTCTTTTATGCCATTATAGAGTGAAACTGCTCAAGTATGCCGGATTTGCACCGAAGATCGATGCTTGTGCAAGGTGCGGGAAAAAGGGATTCTCTTTTTATATTTCGCAGGGCTCGATTCTCTGTGAAGTATGTGCAAAGATGACCGACACACCCATGAAGGTCTCTCCGGCAATGATGAAATTGTATGAGGATCTTCTTCTATGGGATACGGATAAAATTCAGAGGATTAAACCGTCGCATATGCTCATTTCAGAGCTGTCAGAGGTCATAAGCATGCATATAAAATTCATTCTTTCAAAACCGCTGAAGTCAGAGGCGTTCGTTTTGGCAACCGGTACGGAATTGCATTAAGACAGAAACCGAAAGGATTTTCATGGAAAAGATTATATTGAAAACAGAATTCCCCGACGTTCAGCTCGTCAAGCGGGGAAAGGTGAGGGACATTTATGATCTCGGCGAGCATTTGCTTCTCATCGCAACGGACAGGATATCTGCTTTTGATGTTGTTCTTCCGAGCGGGATACCCGGAAAGGGCAGGGTGCTTACGCAGATTTCTCTCTACTGGTTCAAAGAGATGGATAACATTGTCCGGAATCATATTGAAGCTACCGATGTCAAAGACTTTCCCAAAAAGCTTCATAAATATGCAGATATTCTTGAGGGAAGGAGTATGCTGGTCAAAAAGTCAGACCCGCTGCCGGTTGAATGTGTAGTGAGAGGCTATCTTTCAGGGAGCGGATGGAAGGAGTACCAGAAGAACAAATCTGTCTGCGGG
>JAGSYM010000268.1 GCA_018262395.1 Nitrospirota bacterium
GAAATCAGCGATTATGAAGGCCTGGCAAAGTCCCATCCCCTGGCATCGGCATTGATGCTCATTTTCATGTTCTCCCTCACCGGAATACCCCCCACCGCGGGTTTTGTGGGCAAGTTTTATCTCTTCATGGCAGCTGTGAATGCGGGGTATACATGGCTCGCCATTGTTGCGGTGATCTTCAGCTCCATATCTGCCTATTTCTATCTCAGGATAGTGATGAACATGTACATGAAGGAACCCAGGGCAGAGATCAAGCTCTCCACATCCCTTGCCTCAGGCCTTGCATTGACTGTGACAATTCTGGCGGTGCTCCTTATCGGCGTGCTCCCTGCAGGGGTCATCAGCATGGCACGGGCCGCGGTAATGGGGTTTTAGTAGCTTCTCACCTTTAATTTATCTGCCTTGCTCCTGATATTTTCTCTGAAAAAGCTATATCGGGCAATGAGGGATCAATATTGTCCGAAACAAGACCCAATTGTTTTCCGAAAGGCGGGAGCCCAGAGCGCGGTACTCAGAAGTGAGACGCAAATTTATACTTGATTTTATCATAATTAAGTTTTACTATGAATTTATAACAACAATTCGCCAAGGAGTGACAATGCCGATAATAAAATCCATTTCGAGTCTGCGAAACAGAACGCGTGATATCGCTTCCCTGTGCCATGAACAGGATGAACCGGTGTATCTCACTACGAACGGTGAGGGCGACCTTGTGGTGATGAGTATTGAGCATTATGAAAGACTCAAGGCAAGGATAGACCTTTTTGAAAAACTTGCTGTTGCTCAGGCCCAGGCTGCTGCGGGAACCAAAGGATACACCCATTCCCAAGTCATGAGTAAACTGCGTCAACGAACGCATGAAAAGTAAGCACGCTCTCCGTTACCTTCCGGTCGCAGTTGACGATCTCGTAGCAATCTTTGACTGGATAGCCAATGACAGCCCGGCAAATGCTGATGCATTCATAAAAAAGCTCGACACACAGCTTCTCAATCTAAGAAATCATCCTTTTCTTGGCAGAATACCGAGAGACGAAAAACTGAAAGACTTCGGTTATCGCGTACTCATAATCGAGGCTTATCTTGTGTTCTACATAGTGCGTAATAGAACAGTTGAAATTCATAGAGTCCTCCACGGCTCACGCAACCTGGAGGATATCATATAATCCCTTCCCAGAACTCCTTTGCCGGACATTTCCTATAATGTTTCGGGCATCCTCAAATTGAACTGTCTCCTTTAGGAGTTCGCACAAAAAGAAATATTCCCAGCCAGACAGTTGTCCGAAAAAGCATTGCCAGAATGCTCTGGTACGCCACGCTCTTGCCGGACATAAAGAACGCAGTTAATAAAGCGAGGACAAAACCGTGAGAGACAGCGATGAGACTGGCCAGTGAAATGGCCCATGAGCGAAGGCGCCACAGTCCTGCCCCGGCAACAACTGAGACGACGCCCAATGAAACGTTATAAATAACCAACCAGTCGAGAACAATATAGTTGGGAGAAGAGATTCCCAATAATACTTTTGAGCCGGCTATTATGGAGAGGAATCCTACAATGATTCCCACAATCGCGGGAAGCTTTGTTTTCAGACTTACCATTCCTTTTCCCTGACCTTCCCGTATCAAATACATTTTAGTTTCTTGTCGTATGACTCAAACATGAAACAACTTACTTAAAACATGGTGTATTTGATATTAGAGCGTCACAAAGCCGATTGTTAGCCGCAGCCTATGTCTTTGGTGGCTGATATCCATGCTCAATCTTAGCGAACCAGACTTTTCGTTCCGCATCATTTTTCTCAAGTTCGTTTATCCACGACTGAGATGAAAGAATAATTTTCCAAAGTTTCCTTAACAAATTTGAAAATTTGACTAACTCTCTAAGCTTAGCTTCACCCCGCGTCGTAGAATACGCTATCCGCCCATGCATAATATCTGAACGAACACTATATGAGTGCTTAAATGCACGATAGGCAGAATCTCTCTGGACTTTTGTTTTTTTTTGTTAAGCAAGCAAAAGACTTAGCAAGGCGCTTTGTAACACCAGGGCCATTTTCATAGGTGAGAATTCCTTCAGCAGCAGCACCAAAACATATAAAAGCAACTTGCCAATGTATTGTTGTGCAGCCGTTAAAGGTCAAAATAAAGCTATTCCAAAGTCTCTTGTGGGTAATATAAATTGCTTTTAAACTATCAACAACCGCTTGCAATTTTTGCAGGTGATGCGTTTCAAGCCTATCTTTTACCTGAGTATTAATCCATTGGAATTGATCATAATAACGGCTCAATCGGCCATGGCCTGAACTCTGCTGTAATTCAAATCTAAAACGTACCTGTACTCTTGTTGGGCGAACTATCCAGAGAGCCAGCAAAAGAATGTTTATTTTTTCGCTTGGTGAGAGTTTCTCCTGTTTGGATTGTTCAAAGGCAAGCCAGTGAGACACGTATCGAAGCTCATCCTTATCAGCTGCAGAAAGTCCGTCTTCGCACCATGAAAGGTCAGGCGTTTCATCTAATCTTTTTATAAGACCCAAGTCATGGATCTGAAAACGGTTGCCCTCCCAATTGAAATCGCTCAAAGGAGCAAGAACCTTGATTTTCCTGTTGTTCTTAGCAGTCATCTTTAAGCCTATCGGTTTTTTCTCAAGATTACACATTCAAAAGGCTGCATGTGCATTTCTTGATATGTTACTCCCAGCCTAAGACCTTTCAAGGCAAAAGTCAATTTAAGATTCTCTTCTTTAAAGCCCCTGATATTGTAAAAATTTGCAGTCTTCGATATATTAATAGGCAGCCCGTTCGGAGAAAATCAGAGGAAAAACGAATAATGACCCAGAGTACCTACTGTTATTGGAACAATCGTCTCCAGGAAAAGGCTGAAGACCTTTCTTACGGAAAGGAAAAGCTGGCGTCCGTCGCAGGATGGGGCGGCATCCAGCTCCTTTCTCCTGACATCAGCATGGTCAATCTCTGCTACGAATACGCCAAGGCGATCCAGCAATACTCCTGCGGCCAATGCTTTCCCTGCAGGGTGGGGACAAAGGTCATC
>JAGSYM010000269.1 GCA_018262395.1 Nitrospirota bacterium
AGGACTTCAACAAGCTGATGAAAGAGCTGAAGCCTATTGCGGCGGCTGTTGGAAGAGAAATATAAGGTGATAACGAAACATTTACACAGAGGGCGCTTTCGGAATGTATTTTCATAAGGTAACCATACTGGGTGTCGGGCTCATCGGTGCTTCGTTTGCTCTCGCGCTCAAGCAGTATGGCCTCTGCGATATAGTCATCGGGTATGGCAGAACACGGGCAAACCTTATGCGTGCACAAGAGAAAGCCATTATTGACTCCTTTGATCTTGATCCTGCAAAGGCATGTGACGACTCCGACCTTATCGTGTTTGCATCACCCGTGGGGATTTTTTTCGATATTGCAAAACAAATATCCCACGTTCTGAAAAGAGATGCAATAGTGACCGACGTTGGCAGTGTTAAGGGGAAGCTTGTGCGGGATATGGAGGGCTTAATGCCCCACCAGGTTTTTTTCGTGGGAGCGCACCCGATAGCCGGGAGTGAGCGATCCGGGATAGACACCGCATCAGCACTCATCTTTAAAAAAGCACAGTGCATTATTACGCCGACACAAAAAACGGATAAAAATGCCCTCGAGAAGATTATCGCCATATGGCGAACCTTCGGTTGTTTTACAACGCTTATGGATCCTGAAGAACACGACCGAATCTATGCGGCAGTGAGCCACCTGCCTCATCTTTTAGCATATGAAATTGTTAATACTGTTGCAGATATAAACAGCTCATATCTTTCATTCTCGGGACAGGGTTTCAAAGATATCACACGAATAGCGGCGAGCCATCCCGACATATGGCGGGATATCTGTATGCACAATCGCGATAACCTGCTTGCTTATATCGAGCTCTTTAAAAAGAATCTTGATACGGTGAGTCAGTATCTCAGGAATAATGATCCAGAATCTTTGAGCAGGGAATTCCAAAGAGCCCGGACGCTGAGGGAGAGCCTTGGACAGGATTGAACTGCATAAGGCGGAGCATTTTAAAGGTGAATTTTCTCCGACTCCCGATAAATCCATATCCCACAGAGCGGTAATATGCTCTTCCCTGGCAAAAGGGAAAAGCGTCATAAAAAATTTTCTCAGAGCTGAAGACCCGATGAGCACTCTTCATGCATTCAGGGCACTGGGAGTGGACATTGATGACAAAGGAGAAGATATACTGGTCAATAGTATCGGTATTCACGGCCTCAGGGAGCCATCTGATGTAATCAACTGCGGCAACTCCGGGACGACAATCAGGCTTCTGTCGGGAATCCTTTCGGGTAATCCCTTTTTCTCAGTACTTACGGGAGATGCATCTCTGAGAAAGAGACCCATGGCCAGGGTCATAGAACCACTAAGCCGGATGGGAGCAAAGATTCTGGCGCGCGCAGAAAACCGGTATCCTCCTCTTGCGATAAAGGGCGGCGCTTTACAGGCAATAGGGTATTCCATGCCGGTTGCGAGCGCACAGGTAAAATCGTCCCTCATCCTGGCGGGTCTTTACGCATCAGGAGAAACCGTTATCACGGAACCGGCAAAGTCAAGAGACCATACAGAACGCATGTTGCCCGCATTTGGCGCAGACATTGCCATTGACGGACTTCGTGTCTCCATTAAAGGCGGTACGGAATTACAGGGTACCGATGTTTACGTGCCCGGGGATTTTTCATCGGCGGCTTTTTTTCTTGTTGGTGCTCTGTTAATTAAAAATGCCGACATTACTATAACCGGGGTGGGAATAAATCCAACAAGGACAGGTCTCCTCGGTGTTCTCAAAGAAATGGGTGCTGTCATAGAGATATCCCGTATACACGAGATGTCAGGTGAACCAGTAGCGGATATTCATTGCAGCGGCGGTGCTGCACTTAAGGCGGTCAGTATAACGAAAGAGAAAATTCCTGCCCTCATTGATGAATTCCCAATCCTCTGTGTGGCAGCTACTCAAGCCGAAGGAATTACGGCAATCAGAGGTGCGGAAGAACTGAGGGTAAAGGAGTCAGACAGAGTCAGGGGTATGGCAACAGAACTCAGAAAGATGGGCGCGGAGGTTGAGGAATTTGCCGACGGCTTGAACATAAAAGGCGGGAGACCCCTCAAGGGTTCCGAAACAGAAAGCTATGGTGATCACCGGATTGCAATGGCAATGGCAATAGCAGGGCTTGTCGCAGAAGGGACAACAACAATACACGGGGTGTCTTCTGTGAATATATCATTCCCCGGATTTTTTCAGCACCTCCGGAAACTGACAGTATGAGGCAGGTTGTTGCCATTGATGGCCCTTCAGGCTCAGGGAAAACAACAATAGCGAAGCTTATTGCACAGGAACTCGGATACAGCTATCTTGACACTGGTGCCCTTTACAGGGCTGTTGCCTTATCTTTGCGAAATAATATGATAGAACCTGATGACAGTGATGACAAACTCAGGGCTGTTCTCAGCAGAACCGTTGTTCTGTTCAGAAACGGGAAGGTTTTTCTGAATGACGATGATATAACGGCCGCCATCAGATCAAAGGATATTGACCATTACTCCTCTGTATTTTCGGCACGAAAAATTGTGAGAGATTTTCTCCTCGGTTTCCAAAGAGATGCTGCGTTACATGATGATCTTGTTGTTGAAGGAAGAGATACGACTACCGTTGTGTTCCCTGATGCCAAGAAGAAAATTTTTCTGGATGCTTCACTGGAAGAACGGGCAAAAAGACGTTACCTTCAATATAGAGATAAAGGAATCAGGATGAGTATGCAAGACGCAATGGACACGATCAGGGAAAGGGACCGGAGGGATGCCGGCCGGGATATAGCTCCATTGGTCAGAGCACCCGATGCTCTCCTGATCGATTCATCGAGCCTCTCAATTGAAGACGTGAGAAATACAATCCTTGATTTTGTCAGAAACGACCATTAACTTCGCTGCTCTGAATGTTTCAGGCATTTTTTATTGTAGGGTATACAGATGGAAATATTTATTGCAAAGACAGCCGGGTTCTGTTTTGGGGTTAAGCGGGCTATTGACATAGCCTTCAGAATAGCCAGGGAAAAGAGGAAAGGAGTATTCACCCTCG
>JAGSYM010000270.1 GCA_018262395.1 Nitrospirota bacterium
GAGAATTGAGCCTGCCGGGATACCGAGGGATGAGGCGATCAAAAGTGCGATTCCCGAAACCTCCAGGGAAAGGAGAATAATGCTGAGCAATTCCCGGTCGAGCTGAACGATAAGGGAAAAGGCTTTAATGAAACCTTCTAAAATCGAACCCATAGAGTAATTTTATTATATCCAAATAGTTTTATATTTTAATGCCGCACAATCTTAGTCGTAGGGATATAGGGAGGAAATGAATAGGGCGAACGGCTTGGCCGTTCGCCCGAAATTTATCTCAGAAATAGAACTGTACCATAGCCCTGTATCTGTTGTCATTCTGATCATCAACAGAGACTGCAGATCCTGGAACAGCGATGAATTCTCTCACAAGATAGCTGTAATCAACAAAGATTTTCAGGTTGTGGCCATACAGGTAATAGTTAAGACCAACCGTGTATTCCTGCAGGTTGTCCTCAATGGCGTTATTAGTTCCTCCATTGACACTCACAGGATTGAGTCCAGAGGCAAATGATTTTGCTAAGGTATTGTCTTCCAGTCTTTCCACATAGGCATACCGGGCCACAATCTCAAATTTATTTTGTATTAAGAAATACCCAGCATCAAATCTGTAGCCGAAACGATTCCATGTATGACCGCCTTGCCTGTCCTGCTTAAACCTGTCATAACCATATTCAGCGTCAGCAGAAAAACCTTTGTATCTGAACAGGGCGGCAAGATCGTATCCGGAACCTTCATAATCATAGGAATGCACTGACTGTGCTTTCCCGTCTGTTGAACTCCGAACCTGGCTTAACCGGTCTGTATCGAAAAAACCTGAGACGAGGAAACAGACCTTTGGGGTTTTACTGTAGTCTATGTCTCCCTGCTGGAGTAAATTATATTTCCCGAAGGGATTTATGGAAATTCTGCCTACCCAGAGATGACTGCTGTCATGATTGGGGAGTCCCTTTGAATTTCTGCCATTATAAACACCGGCCCAGTATTGCAAGAATCCATCCCGGTCAAAGAGATTAATGTCGCCTTGCAGCTGAACTCCCTGAGACCTGAAGAGATGAAGACCGCCCAATGGAAACTTTGTAACGCTGTCTTCATTACTAACCTGGAAATTGGCATTTCCCCCTGGCCATTTTTTTGTATCCTCCTTGCCATCCGGGTCTGTCTCACCGGAAAAAATACTGCGTTCAATACCATTAAGCAAGCTGGCAGACTGCCAGAAGTGAAGACCATAGGGGAGTTTGGCACGTCCAACTTGGACCTGAGCATAGGGATATTGCTTCCAGGTCACGTACGCGTCGTGCAGGTTAACAGCACCGGTCGGTTCCAGCTGAAGGTGAAAGAAATATGTCCAGTCCTTGGTGGGTGCATTTCCACTGAAAAAGAGCCGCGCGCGTCTTAAGAAGAAATTACTCCAGTCCTCGTCATTAGCGTTCACCGTTCTGTCAAAGGGTAGGTTGGTATAACGGAATTGGAGAAAGACGTTTGTCTTTAAGAGGAAATTTCCGTCAGATGATTTTACATAAAAACCTTTGTCATATCCTGCCTGTATTGCCTTTTTCTCAGCCTCTACTGCCTTCTTTTCTGTCTCAGCAGTTTTGGTTGCTGTTTCTGACTGCTTCTTATCCAACTCTTCTATCCTGTTCATAAGTCTCTGCATATCAGTCCTATATTGTTCCTGAATCTTCTGAATCTCGCCTTTGAGTCTTTCAATCTCTGAGGACTGATCTAAAGCCATGGCAGGCAATACCCATACAGTCAAAGAAACAATGAGGACTGCTAAAAAGACACTCAGCTTCTTCATCGACAACCCCCTCCTTTGTTATTTCGCATTGGGAATGAATAACGGATTTCCTTTTTTATCTTTGAAAGATCCGATCGCCTCCTGTCCTTCCTTTGAGATGAGCCAGTTGATAAATTCCATAGACTCTTTGTATTTAACATGCTTGTGTTTTTCAGGATTAACCGCCATTACGCCATACTGATTAAATAGGATAGGGTCGCCTTCGAGGACAATTATCATCTCGAGTTTGTCCTTGTCTTTTGTTGCAAGCCAGGTACCTCTGTCTGTCAGAGTATATGCACGTTTTTCATCCGCTATCCTCTGTGTCTTTTCCATCCCCTGTCCTGCTTCGAGATACCATTTCTGTCCTTTGGGTTCTACGCCGATTTTTTTCCATATAGCGAGTTCTTTTGTGTGCGTTCCTGAATTGTCGCCACGTGAAACAAAGAGATTACCGCTTTCAGCAAGCTTCCGGAATGCATCTTGTGCAGATTTCAGAGCCTTGATCTTTGCAGGATCATTATTCGGGCCAATAATGACAAAGTCATTGTACATAAGGTCGTGCCGGTCGACAAAATACCCTTCTTCGACCGCTTTCAGTTCCTGTTCTTTGGCATGGACCATCACCATATCAGCATCACCCCGTTTACCCATTTCTATGGAGGCTCCGGTGCCGCGGGCAACAACTTTGACCTTTATCCCCGTCTTTTTCTCAAACATGGGCAGGATGTAACTAAACAGTCCTGAATTTTCAGTACTTGTTGTTGATGAACAAATAATCTCTTTTTCCGCTGATGCATTGACTGCAAAATAACTCCCCATCACCACAAAAAATACCAGAAACAGTGCTAACCTTTTCATAATCCTTCCTCCTTTTTTATTGAGTTACAAAGCTGACCGCTTACGCTAATCGTCATACTGTGTTGCATATGCAGCATCATTGTAAAGCCCCTCTCCATAGAGTTCTTTACCATAATCCCTGATAATCTTTTGTCCTTTTTCAGCAGCTACAAAGTCTATGAATTGTGCCGCTGTTGATGCTCCCGGTGTTGCACCCGCCGGCTGGGAAAGCGCATGATAGGTATTTATAAGAAATTTATCGCCTCTAAAGAGTATTTTCAGATTGGGCAAATTCTTTTTCTCTGCCGCCCAGGTGCTGCTGTCCGTCATAAAATAGCCCTTTTCATTATGTGCTCTCTTCAGGGTTGCCGTCATAAAATCTTTTGTAACAATGTACCAGTCCCCTGAAGGTGAGATGCCGGTC
>JAGSYM010000271.1 GCA_018262395.1 Nitrospirota bacterium
CATTTTACGAGTACAAAAGAAGCTATGCAAAAGAACCGCAGAGCGTCAGTATGAACCTTGAAAAGATGTAGACTTTAATCTGATTGTTCTGGTATTTTAGGAACGATGGTTTTTAGAAAAACCCTCTTTGACGACGACCAAATCAAGGATCCATCAAAAGACGGAAAACAGGAGGCTAAGCCGTTGGAAAAACTAAAAAGTTTTGAAGATAAAATCTCAACTGCGATTGAACGGGTCAAGATCCTGAAAGAGGAAAAATCACGTTCTGAGAGAAAGATACGGGATCTCGAAAGACTCCTCGACGAAAAAAACCAGGAAACGGAATACCTGAGATCAGAAAAGAATGCTATAAAGAATCAGCTTGAAGCTCTCCTCGCCGAACTTGAGACCCTCGAGGCTGACTAAGAACAATGGGCAGCACCGAGGTTTACATTTTAGGGCAGAAATACTCGATCAGGGGAGATGCCCCTGAGGAATACATCAGGGAGCTCGCGGCGTATGTTGACAAGAAACTGAAGGACGTTTACAGTGCTGTGCCGAACATTACTCCGGTAAAGGCGAGCATCCTTGCCGCACTCGATATCGCGGACGAACTCCATAAGCTGAAAAACCAGCAGGATGAGATGACCAGGCATATCGAGGAAAAGACATCAACCCTCGCATCATTGTTTGATTAGCATTTTTATTTCTTAACCTTCTTCTCTCGCCGATTGTCAAATCTTCCCTCCCATAGATATAATCAGTTCTGTATGAAAAATCTCTTCAGCATCCGGATGCGGGCGTCAAAAACTCTCAGCGGTCGGCAGATGATCGGCAGGCAAAAAGAATTACATATTTCAGGGGCTGAGGGAATCTATCAGGAATCGAAAATACAGCAGATTGTAAAAAAATATCTTGAACGAGGTATGCACCATCCAAAAGGGAAATCTGATAGTATCGTTGTTACCGCAGAGCGCCTAAAACAAGTTCCTAAGATAAGAGCAGCGTTGCCTGTAACAACAGTTATGTGTCACACAACAGCTGAGGGAAAGAAAGTCATCAGCAGCATTCTCCGGTCATTGGGTATCTCAGAAAAGGCTATGGATATGGCTTCTGCAGTAATAAGTAAAGATGCCATGAGAGGTGCAACGATTATTGCCACAGAGAAGGGGATTCGCCTTGAACCCAACAAAGAACGGGGGGTGCGGGTATCTCGCGTTGGCATTACCGGATCGGCGTCAAAGCTCCTTTCGACCCGGCTTTTACGTCATGGAATTAATACAGACACGGTCAAAGAAGCCATGATTCTTGCTTCAAAGGTTGTGTCTCATTCAGATGTGATTGCTGAACTCTGCATTTCCGATGACCCGGATTATACGACCGGATACATAGCATCCAGGAAATTCGGATACCTGAGAATCCCGCATATCAAACGCCAGGGGAGCAGATCAGGGGGAAGGGCATTTTTTGTGAGAGAGGGGGCAGACATATCTGCATTAATACACTACCTCGAAACAGTACCTGTTCTGATCGGAAAGGTAGCCCTGTGTAAGGGCACGCTGGCAATACATGAAATCATCAATAGTCCTCATCGCTAACCCTGCAGCACAAAAGGCATCGGACAAGAAAGTCGCGATGGCCTCATATTACCTGCAGTCGAAGGGTTATACGGTGGAGGTCTTGTTTACGCACAAGAGAGGTGATGCCGAGGATCTCGCACGAGAATCTCTCCTTAAAGCGCCATCCTTCGTGATAGCTGCCGGGGGTGACGGAACATTCAATGAGGTTGTCAACGGAATTGCAGGTACTGAGATACCTATGGCGATTTTACCGCTTGGCACAACGAATGTCCTTGCAAAGGAACTCAACATCCCTGAAAATGTTCAGGGTGCTATGGAGAGGGTTCTCAGAAAAAAACCAACAAGGATTTCACTCGGGAAAATAACTCTCACAGATTCTTCACCCCTGCTTTCCCGGTATTTCATTCTTATGGCAGGCATTGGTTATGATGGTGCGGCAGTACGTGGAACGAGTGAAACGATAAAGAAATTTTCCGGACAGGGTGCGTATATCTATAGTGGGATAAAAACCGTGCTGACATATGATCCGACTCTCTTAACTGTTATTGCTGACGGGAAGACATATGCCGGATGTTCCGCGATAATAGGTAATGCAGCCAAATACGGAGGTAGATTCAGCGTTACACCTGATGCCAGACTAAGTGATCCCGTGCTTTACGTCTGTATTTTTAGGGGAGGTAAACGGATTGATATAGTGCGGTATGTTTTCAGTATTCTTGCCGGCACCCATTTGAAATGTGCGGACATCGAGTATATCAAGGCTGAACACATCGAAATAAAAGGCAGTGCACATATCCAGATAGACGGTGATTATTTCGGGATGACACCTGCGAAAATCGAGATAGTTCCCAATTCCCTCAGCCTGGTTTTCTAATGACCCCTCCACCGATTACGACATCATTGTCATAAAATACCGCACTCTGCCCGGGGGCAGGTGCCCACTGCGGTTCATCAAAGACAACCCGAACAATCTCACAAGATGAAGGATTCCAGAAAATTGTTGCCGGTTCATCTTTCATGGTAGAACGTACCTTTACGGTTGCCCTGAAAGCACGTGATATTTTTTCTAATCCCTCCTCGTCCTGCTCCGGTAAGGAAGGCGGCAGGGTGCTGAGCCAGTTCAATTCATGCACGTAAAATTCCTTTTTCTTTGCGAAATCCCGGGGTCCTGCATATACGGTATTCTTCTGAATATCGATATCTACCACATAGAGGGGTTCCGGAGAAGCTATCCCCAGCCCTTTTCTCTGACCTATCGTATATCCATGAATCCCCTTATGAGTTCCAATGACCTTCCCGTGCATATCGACTATAGGTCCCTGGTCTCTTTCCACAGGAGAATTTTTCTGAATAAATGTCAGATAATTTCTCTCCTGAATGAAGCATATCTCCTGGCTTTCAGCACGCTTTGCCTCAGTAAAATTACGTTTTTCCGCTATTCCCCTGACAGCATTCTTTGTATAATCGCCAAGGGGGAGA
>JAGSYM010000272.1 GCA_018262395.1 Nitrospirota bacterium
ATACCGTGCCGGTATGATTGCATCTGTGTCAATATCATTCCCGAACTTCCATACCCTGCCTCTTAACAGCATTTCTCCTCCATATTCTCATGTGAAAATAGATAGATATTATACCCAAATAATGCATGCATTGTTCAATTTCATTTTAGGCGGTATAGGAGATTTATTGTTTCACTGACAAGTCAGCGCAAAAGCAAATTGTATCAGGAAAGCTTCTGCCAATGGAATCGGCTACAGTTTTTTGATAGAGTAATGTGCATGATAGAGGTTGATGGCAGCTTCAGGGAAGGCGGCGGTCAAATTCTCCGGACGGCGCTGGGTCTCTCCTGTCTCCTGCAAAAGCCGTTCAGAATATATAATATTCGCAAAGGCCGCAGGAAACCTGGCCTCATGCCGCAGCATCTCACTTGTGTCCGTGCAGCCCAATTACTCTCACATGCACGTGTCACCGGTGATACAGCAGGTTCGTCAGAATTGTCATTTTCGCCGGGTGAGATGAAAAGCGGGGATTATCTCTTTGATATCGGCACCGCCGGCTCCACGTCACTTGTTTTCCAGACCATAATTCCCGCAGTGATATTTTCCAAAAAAAACAAAAAGACCACGATAACCCTTTTGGGGGGAACCCACGTGCCATTCAGCCCATGCTATCACTATCTTGATGGAATATTTGGCGCATTTTTACGCTCTGTTGGAATTACGGTGAAATTTTCCATAGCATCATATGGCTTTTATCCAAAGGGCGGGGGGAAGGTCACTGCCGAAATTTATCCAGCGGAAAGAATCAAACCTTTGAAAGTTCTTGAAAGGGGTAATCTTTCAAGGCTGACAGGTATATCCGGTGTCGGAAACCTCCCGGTAACGATTGCTGAGAGGCAAAAAGAAGCTTTTTTGAAACAACTCCATACTGCAATAAAGGAAAGTATGTGCCCTGTCGATGTTGAATTGCTGGATGTATCGACCCCTGGGCAGGGTACTTTTCTCTTTCTTCATGCAGAATCAGAACACGCTTTAGCAGGCTTTACATCATTAGGAGCGAGAGGGAAAAAAGCCGAGGTCGTTGGACAAGAGGCTGCGGAAGAATTTCTCAGATATTATTTTACCGGTGCAGTCCTCGATCCCCATCTGTCAGATCAGGTCGTTCTGTACCTTGCAATGTGCGGGGAGGAATCGCTCTTTTCCACTTCCTGTATCACTGAACATCTGATGACAAACTTGTGGGTAATTGGGTTATTCCATGAATATTCCTGTGCTGTCGAAGGCGATACCGGCAAACCAGGGATTGTAAGAATCAACCCTTCCACTATATGATGTATCATGCAGGCGCATGAAAAAAGTTGCAGTTAGTCAAACGGGAAGGAATAGTAATATCTTTGCTTAATGATCCTTTACTCAATGATATCACTGAAGAAGAATACCGTGCATTCATCGGGAAGAATTCCCATAAATATCTCCGGAAGTTTAATAAATTTTGGACCGGCAATACCGAAACTTTTGCTGTAACATGGCATTGGCCGGCTTTCCTCGCAGGCTTCTGGTGGTTATTGTATCGGAAGCTTTACATCTGGGCGCTCGCATATTTTATCCTCATGACGATACCATACGTGAATTTTTTCATCTGGATAGCATGCCCAATAGTCGCACATTATCTTTACTATAAACATGCAAAAGGAAAAATCTCTGCATTGAAAGTCTCGCAGGTGTCGCCGGATATCCTGAAAATCCTCCCCCAACGTGGAGGGGTGCACAGGTGGGTTCCATTTGTTGCTGTCCTCTCGACTGCCATTGCTTTTATCATGTTTATCTTGGGGTCCATCCTGTCCCTTGCCGCCACTGGTTAACGTTGTCTGTCCATAAACTCATATTTTGTCATGGTCCGGATTGACTCCCGTATCAAGTACGGGACAAGCTCCCAATCCACGGTTCGACAAGCTGACTATGACAATGTGTCACCCCGAACCTGTCGAAGGGTGGATTCCCTGATCCCTCCAAAAGAACGGCGGGCAAACAAGTCGTGGAATGACAGATTATAAAATTCTTAATTAATGGACAGACTCTAATAAAACTGAAACAAGCTTTATGAAGAATTTTCTCTGACCGGAAAGAGCGAAGCAAATTCCTCCGGCAACCTCCGGGGTTTCCCATCGTTCCCGATACACGCAAGTTTCACGCTCGCTTCAACCAAAAGATTACCCTCCCTGAAAATCCGGTGCGTAAGGGTTATGGTGACATGTGTTACTTCCCTCAACTCTGTTGTAACATCAATGATATCTCCGAGAACTGCCGGTTTCTTGTATTGCACATCAATGTGTACGACTGCAAACAGGTATCCCTTGTTATGATATTCTGCAATATCGATCCTTCTTTCTGAGAGAAATTCAGTCCGTGCGCGCTCCATGTACCTGAGATAGTTTGCATAATAGACAACTCCCCCGGCATCGGTGTCTTCGTAATATATTTTGACCTTATGATGGGAAATCATGATCTCATCTTACCGTGATTTGAGAATAATGTACGTGGCTCCTAACCCTCCGTCACTTTGCTTTGCAGTCACGTAAGCCAGGGTCCACTTGCTGAATGACCTATGGAGGAACCTTTTCAGCGCCTCCTTGAGTACCGGCCCCTGAGGCGACCTGAGTCCCCTGCCATGGATTACCTTCACACAGAAAAGGCGTTTCTGAATCGCCTGTTTAAAGAAGCATGAGAGAGCATCTTCCGCCTCAACAAGAGTCATGCCGTGAAGGTCGATAGAGTCCTGAACAGAAAATTCCCCGCGATGAAGTTTTTCAATAATATCCTTCCGTATACGAGGCCGGACCCATTCGATGTATTCAGGGGTGTCTGAGAGTCGTATTTTTGTTTTTCCCTCCACGATGCGGCTCAGGACATCAAGCGAATCGTCTTTCTGAGATCGTATTGGTTGAGTGTTCGGAGGACTTCCCGGTAAAATATTCCTGAATTCCGTTATTTCCCTGACATCAGACATGGCCTCCCTGAATATCTCTTCGTCAGACCTGACTTCGACAATATCC
>JAGSYM010000273.1 GCA_018262395.1 Nitrospirota bacterium
AGGAGGGGTTAATCCAATAACTTATCGCATAAAGGAGGAAATTAAAATGAAGATGATCAGAGCTTTTATAAGACCTGAGAAAGAACAGGAAGTGGTGCTCGCCCTTGAGGGTGCGGGCTTTCCGTCACTGACAAAGATGCCGGTATTTGGACGCGGGAAACAGAAGGGTCTTCAAGTGGGCCCTGTCCACTATGACGAACTGCCCAAGACGCTCATCATGATGGTGGTCAACGATGGAGATGTCTCAAAGGTGGTCAATCTCATGATGGATAAATCAAGGACAGGGTTCGTTGGCGACGGCAAGATATTCGTCAGTCCTGTTGAGGCCACCTATACGGTCAGAACAGGAGAGGCAGTCCTCTGACCTGAAAAAAGCAGTTAACCACAGAGTTCGCAGAGAAAAAATATTTAGTTTTCTTAAAGCTCTGTGAACTCAGGAGAGGGTTATTTATTAATTTCAATTTAGAAAGGTTAAAAAATTCCATAAAAAGATTACTACTATGAGAACACAGAGGCGGGGGAGCGATTTTTTGTGACCTTTTTATATCTAATTCTTTTCTCAGTGTTCTCTGTGGTTAATTTGACAATACGGAGAGCAAACTAAGGAGAATGAGCTATGAAAGAAATAACTGCAATCATCAGAAGAGATAAACTTCAGGAAACGAAGAAGGTCCTGGAAGACCTCGGATTTCCGTCAGTGTCCATCCAGAGCATTGACGGCCGGGGTAAGCAGAGGGGCATGGTATGCGACAATGACCTTGATCCGGACCTGCCGGACAAATTCTGCACATCGGTCAAGCTGACGCCGACCCCGTCAACCTATGCCCTTGAGCATTCGTTGCCGAAGGTGGCGCTTTTTGTGCCGAAACGGATGCTGACAATGGTTGTCCCGGACGATCTTGTTACCAAAATAGTCAAGTCAATCATCAGCGTAAATAAGACCGGAAAGACCGGCGACGGCAAAATATTTGTCTCACCGGTTGAAAGCGCAATAAGGGTCAGGACATCAGAAACAGGCGGGGAAGCAATAGCGTAAAAATAGGGTGGATAGGCTGAAGGTGGAAGGTTTTTTGGTGAGCGCTGAGAACCTCGGGCTGTTGAGATGGCTGAGCTGGCAGCAGCAAATGCTTGATATACTTCAGCCTTCAGTCTTCACCTAAATACCTAAGCAGATACAAAAAAAGGAGATATTATGCCGATTACAGGCTATACCAGGGGCGGGCAGGCATGGACGCCCCGCTTTATCGAATCAATAGATGTCAATAAATGCATTGGATGCGGCCGCTGTTATAAGGCTTGCAGCAGGGACGTGCTTGAACTGATTGAAAAGCCTTTTGAAGGTGAGGACGAATACGGAGACGATATGGGCAACAAGGTTATGTCTGTGGCACATCCAGATAATTGTATAGGCTGCGAGGCCTGCTCACGCACGTGCACCAAGAAATGTCATCAGCATATCGAAATATAAAATAAAGGGGGTGAAGTTCCTCTCCCTTGAGGGGAGAGGGTAGGGAGAGGGTGAAAGAAGACTGCGCAGTTGTGCTTTTTTGGGATAATTAGGTTTTAACGAATGCAAGCGGAATTCTTGATCAAATAATGGAAAGGCTTTATAGGAAACCCTCCCCTCAATGGAGGGAAGTAATTACCCACACAATATGACAAAGAAGCATATAACGCTCGGGGAGGTGCTCCGGCTATGGATGTTTTAATCAGACCCGCAAAAACAGCTGACATACCCCGGATGTGCAGTCTCCTGTCCGAACTCTTCTCGATAGAAGCTGATTTCAGCCCTGACAGTCAAAAACAGGCAAAGGGGCTAGAGCTATTACTGTCCGACAAAACTGGGGCGTCGATTGTGCTTGTAGCAGAGCAGGGTGATGATATTGTCGGCATGTGTTCTGTCCAGGTGCTGATTTCTACGGCACAAGGCGGGCCTGTCGGATTGCTGGAAGACCTTATTGTGAGAAAGGACCACAGGGGAAACGGCATAGGGACAAGACTTCTCTGCGAAATCTTCAGGTGGTGTGCTACGAAAAACATCTCCAGGCTTCAGCTTCTCAGACATCTGGACAATAAGCGTGCGCTGAAGTTTTACGCCGGAAACGGCTGGAGCAGCACCCGACTCCTGTGTATGAGGAAGTTTCTCTGAGTTCGTTCTTGCGATATAAATAATTCTGACACAAATGTATTTAAAGTGACATTAATGGCGCTTCCCTCTCTCTGCTAACTTACTAACTAGTTGTTTTTCAAGACAAGAACATCTGGCATTGTTATTGCTCGTATCTATGTGGAATAAATCAAACTACTTTGGAAAGAGAGATATGAAAAGATGAAAAACATCATAAGTCTTAGTGGAAATAAGATAATGGATATACATCCCTGTTTTTCAAAGGAGGCGCACCATAAGTTCGGGAGGATACATCTTCCTGTTGCCCCTGCCTGTAATATTCAGTGCAGATACTGCATACGGAAATTCGACTGCGCCAATGAATCACGGCCGGGCATTACCAGCAGGGTCATGACACCTTATGAGGCCATGGAGCGGGTCAGAGCGGTTGTCGAGAGGAATGAAAACATCAGCGTTATCGGCATTGCAGGACCGGGCGATCCCCTTGCAAACGATGCAACATTTGAAACGCTGCGTGCGATTCATAAGGAATTTCCGGAGCTTATCCTATGCGTTTCGACCAACGGGCTAAATCTGCCGGAGAGGCTTGAAGAACTAATGAAGGCTGGAGTGAGGAGTCTTACCGTAACGATAAATGCGGTCACGCCTGATATGGCTGAGAAGGTATATTCATGGGCGTCATTCAAAGGGAAGCGATATAGCGGAAGGGACGCTGCCGCTCTCATTGTGAGCAATCAGTGGCGGGGCCTGACCAATGCCATTGATGCAGGGCTGATCGTAAAGGTCAACACCGTCTTCATCCCGGGTGTCAATGATGTCGAAATTCCCCTGATCGCCTGGCACGCAGGAGAAAGAGGGGCTGACATTATGAACATCATGCCCCTGATCCCCCAGGCTG
>JAGSYM010000274.1 GCA_018262395.1 Nitrospirota bacterium
AGGGCTTGGAGTTGTGGCACTTGAGCGGCGGCCTCTTCCCCGCAATAAGGTTTGCAGCGGAATCATCTCTCCCAGGGGGCACAGGTTTCTTGTCGAGAATTTCGGCAGCCTTCCTCAAGAGGCCTTTCATAAACCCTCTTTTTGCCGGGGCGTGACCTTTCATTTCCCGAGCATGATTTCCATCCCCATGGACTTTGACGGTGGGGTCACCCCTCATCTCAACAGGAAATATTCCGACTATTGGGCAATCAAGCAAAGCGGCGTCATTGTACATGAGGGGACGACCTTCCTCGGTCTTCAAGACAGCGATAAAGGCGTGATCGTGCAGGCAAGGCGGGAAGGACGCGAAGTCCGCTACCACGCGCGCTTTGTGATCGGTGCTGACGGGCCGAAATCAGCAGTTACCAAAACACTTTATCCGGACTACCGAAAAAGCATCCCCTGATACCTGGAGCCACGAACGTAACAATCAGCAGATTGTTGGAGTTGGTTTTCCTTCAGGCGGCAATCTTCACAAAGCCCACGAGAATGTAGAAAAGTATCTTGAGGAAAAACACGGCGTGAGACTCGAACCTGCGGAACGACTTGAGGGACTGGCGCAGAATTTCGGTCCATCCCTTATCAACCGTTACATATTCGGAAAGGGGAATGTGCTCATCACAGGGCAGGCTGCAGGATTTTTTAATATGCTGGCTGAAGGCATGAGCTGTGCCCTTCATTCAGGGGCGATAGCAGGGGAATCAATTGTGGAGGCTATGCAGCGCAACAGGCCTGTACAGGAGGTTTACCGGACTTTGATTGCTTCTGAAGTGAAACGCTGTACAGACCAGTGGAACCCAATTCAGATAATCTTCGGCAACCCCCACGAGGCAGACTTCAAGGCCTCATTCAGAAAGCTCAGCAGAAAAGAAAAGATCACTGTTATCCGGGATCTTATGAACTTTCTAAAGATATATGCCCCATACAAGTGGGGCCGTCAGATCCTAGGGCAGGCGGTGATTCGTATGATCAGGGGAGATTATCCTGCAGAAAGATGGCTATAATTGAAACTTAGTTCACATACATAGTGTGTCGGATATTTTCACCCACTGTTTAGGAGCCATGCGGTAAAAATTCCTGTCCTGCTAATTTTCCTTTTCCCCCGGCATTTTCCCCAGCTTTTTCTGAGAAAGTGTCATAATAACAGTTACAAATCGTATTTCACAACAGCACAAACTTAGAAAGGAGTATATCGGCAGAACTTATTCAATAATCCGATATGACATAAAAAATGACAGACAGAATTTCTACAGGCAGTGATATAGATTCTTACTGCACAAAATGCAAGCTCATGCTCGAACATATTGTTGTTGCAATGACAGGCGGGACCGTCGTTAAGGTGAAGTGTAAAACCTGCGGCAGCATTCACAGATTCAAGGGCATGCCTGCTGAGAGGACTATATTACCCAAAGCGAAAGGTGCTGCTGCAAAGTCTGCCATAAATATACAGGTCCAATGGGAGACTGCGATCGACACGGCAAGCGGGATTGAAAAGACCTATGAGATGACAGGTTCATACTGCCCCGGAGATTTGATAGTTCACAGTGTTTTTGGCAAGGGCATAGTTCAGAAAACCTTTTTCAACAAGTGCTCTGTCCTCTTTAGAGACAAGGAGAGGTTGCTAGTTACATCGAATTCATAACTTAAATAATACCTGGATGATTTTATAGCAGGAAGTTTCAGGTGCAACAACACTGATTTGCCGGACTTTGAAAAAAAATAGCGATAGTGTTAAATTATTTTACGTTGGAAGTTTTATTGGAAGGAGTACTTGTGCAGAGAATACCGCTGACCCCTGAAGGATTCAAAAAACTTCAGGACGAACTTGACAAGATCATGAAAGTCGACAGACCAAGGAATATCAAGGCCATAGAAGAAGCCCGGGCCCATGGTGACTTGTCTGAAAATGCCGAGTATCACGCTGCAAAGGAACAGCAGTCCTTTATTGCAGGCAGAATACAGGAGCTTAAAGCAAAAATAGCCATGGCACAGGTTATAGATACATCCAAGATCAAGCAGTCCACTGTCGGTTTCGGAGCTAAGGTCAGGGTGCTTGATACAGAGGCGGATGAGGAGTATGTCTTTATACTTGTCGGTCCGGAAGAGGCTGATTTAAAACAGAGGAAAATATCACTCAGCTCTCCGGTCGGGAAAGCGCTTATAGGCAAGGAAGTGGGAGATACCGCAATAGTAAAGGCCCCTGCGAGAACGATCGAATACGAGATATTAGAGATAGCTTTTGAATAGATACTTTACATCCAGAGTAAAGGAAAATATTCCATTAAATGCTCATCATAACCTTATTACTTTAAGCATGCCTGATGTTGCCGGAGAGCCTTTTCCCGGACAGTTTTATATGGTTGAAGTAAACAGGGGTAACGATCCTCTTTTGAAAAGGGCGTTCAGTCTTTTCAGGAAAACTGCTGATGGTTTTCAACTGATGTACAGGATAAAGGGCAGGGGAACCACGCTCTTAAAAGAAATGAAAAAGGATGATGCCCTGGAGGTGTTGGGCCCTCTCGGAAACCACTATCCTGTTCCCTCTGAAGAACAGGTGCCTTTAGTTATTGCAGGAGGAATAGGCATTGCGTCTGTATTCCCCTTTCTCCATGCGCATCAGGGAAAGGCGTTTGTTTTTTATGGCGCAAGGGCAGCGGATGAGATTTTTGTGCTGGATGAACTGAAGGGAATCAGCAGGCAGGTCTTTATCTCTACTGATGATGGCTCCCTGGGAACAAAAGGCAATATCGTTGATGTTCTGGATAATTATCTTGATAGCAAAAGTACGGATATTGGCAAATACGTTTTGTACGCATGCGGGCCTTATCCTATGCTTAAGGCTGTTTCAAAGGTCGCTGCCTCAAAAGGCGTAACAGCGTATGTTTCAATGGAAGAGAGTATGGCCTGTGGTCTCGGGGCTTGTCTCGGATGTGTGGTTAAAACAAAAACAGGGTATAAAAGGGTTTGCAAGGAAGGCCCGGTTTTTAATTCAGAAGAAGTTGTATGGTGATGGGATGAACCTTGAGGTTTGTATCGGCAGACTGAAGCTTAAGAACCCTGTTATGACTGCATCGGGAACCTTCGGTTATGGTGAGGAATATGCTGAATTCGTAGATTTAAACAGGCTGGGGGCCGTTGTAGTAAAGGGACTTTCCCTGATGCCGAAAGAAGGTAATCCGACACCGCGAATTGTAGAAACGCCTTCAGGGATGCTGAATTCCATAGGTCTTCAAAATATTGGGATTGAGAGAT
>JAGSYM010000275.1 GCA_018262395.1 Nitrospirota bacterium
GAGGTCCTGGAAAGACCGTAGCCACAGGCTGATCGAGTTCGCTAAGTCTGGGCACGTAGATGTCTCTTCAGAATAGTTTTCCGGCAGCTTGCGCTTCACTTTTTATAAAAAACAAAGATGTGCTCGTGCATTATCAGAAGAAAATTATAGAGCTTTGATTTCTTGACCCAGAAGCCGGTGGCTTTACAGTTATGTTGAACCTTAATGATGTCTTCCTTCAACACAAAACCTGCCTTCAAAAATCTCTCCATGACTTTATAGGCAAGGGGGACATAGAACTTGTTTCTCCTCGTATCGCCAATTAGTATAGCGCAGTATTTGTCGTGTTTTAGAACTCTGAAACATTCTGAAGCCACAATCTCTATCTGTTTGCAGAATTCATCAATGGAATGAATGTTGGAGATGTCTGCACTAATTTTCCCTTCAGAATATTTTATGATGTCTGCATATGGTGGGTGAGTAAGGACAAAGTCGATTGAATCATCTGAAAGCTTTCTCAAATTCCTCGCGTCTTCCACAAAACATCTCTGTGGTTTTAAAGAAGGATAATCAAAAAACAACCGCTCTTTAGTAATTCTAATTGCTTCCGGGTTTATGTCGATACCTATTCCCGCCCTACTCGTCAATTTGCATTCAATGAGTGTTGTACCACCGCCCACCATCGGGTCAAGAACAATGTCACCTTCATTTGAATAGCGAAGCATAAGATTTCTTACAACCTGAGGAGACCAGTTACCACGATAGTCGGATCTGTGGGTAGCCCAGTTGCCTCTTTTTGGAAAAGACCAAACTGTGGTGCATTCAAGATTAAAGTTCTCTGGTTGAAGCCTCTTTAAACTCAAAGCCACCCACTTGAATTAATGATCGATCTTTGATCGAATTGGGAGTAGAAGTAAAGAGACTATATGTAATAATCAAAAACCGTCGGACCCGATTCTCCGATCGGTCGTTGATCGAATCCAACAGGGATGTCAGCGGGTTATTATCGTGAAAAAGATGCTAAAATATCCTATCATTATCAACGTCGATGGATTTATGCTTTGATAAGAAAAAAGCCGTAGGGTATAAGAGTCCTTCTCAGATAGCCCGCGTTTTGACAGAAGAATGGGCTACAAGAAATCTATTTTGTCCTTCGTGCAAAAAACCGAAACTACAGACAGCTCGCGATAATACAAAGGTCATCGATTTTGTTTGTGAGCACTGTTCTGAAACCTATCAGCTAAAAAGCCAAAGCAAGCCATTAGGCGAAAGAATCCTTGATTCTGCCTACGGACCGATGATTGAGTCAATCAAAGGCAATAGAACTCCCAACCTGTTCCTGCTGCATTACAACCCGCAAAGCTACTGCGCAGAAAACTTGCTGATAGTCCCCCGTTATTTTCTCACATTATCTTGCATAGAACCGCGTAACCCCCTTTCGCCAAACGCCCGGAGAGCAGGATGGATTGGGTGCAATATCGTCTTGAAGGAAATACCTGTTGATGGAAAGATTCCAATCATTAAAGAACGAAAAGTCTTCAGCCCTGAAGCGGTCAGGCTGAGCTATGGCAGATTCAGGTTCCTGGCAGAAAAGAAGTTCGACACGAGGGGTTGGACGGCCGACGTGTTGAAGTTCATTAGGGAACTGGGAAAGAAAGATTTTACTTTAAATGAGGCATACTCATTCGATAGACAACTTCAGCTGCTCCATCCAGACAATAGAAATATCCGCCCCAAAATCCGCCAGCAGTTGCAGATTCTCAGAGATAAGAAAATCCTAGAATTCTTAGGCAAAGGAACGTATCGCTTTAAATAGCCCTTGAAAATGATCCTGGACACATCCCATTTCCCCCTGAATACCGTTAGCGGCAAATCGCAAGTCGTGAGATGTAAGGAAGGGTTGTCTTTCCCGTAGAGATTATGGTAGTATTTATTCATACCAGGAGGTGATCGCATGGCGACCGCGGTAAAGAAAACAATCTCTCTTCCCCCTGAGCTTGCGAAAGAGGCTGAAGAAATGGCCGCTGAAGAGGGCAAAACCCTGAGCGGGGTAATTCAGGAGGCCCTTCGTATCGCAAGAAAGGATAGGCTCAGGAAAGAGCTTAAGGAGCTCCAGGGCTACTGGTCCAGGAGGGCTAAAGAAAAGGGAATCCTCACCGAGAAAGACCTTCGCAAATATCTCAAGGGATGAAGGTCGTCTTCGACACCAACATATTCATCTCGGCCCTTGTCATTCCTGGAGGCCAGGCTGAAAAGGCCATCCGCAGGATCACAGAAGGCAAAGACGCCCTCCTCATATCAAAACCCATAATAGGCGAAATCCTGTCCGTTCTGTCGAGAAAATTCGGCAGGGACAGTGAAGCACTTAGCCGTGTCGCCGTCTTTCTTTCGGACCTCGCCACCATTGTCAATCCTGCGAAACGCATACACGTCCTTGAAGACGAGGCAGACAACAGAGTCATCGAATGTGCCGTGAGCGGAAGGGCGGATGCCATTGTCACGGGAGATAAGGAAATGCTCGACCTGAAGGAATATCTTAGGATAAGGATAATCAGTCTCAAAGAGTACCTGTTGTCATGAGAAAATAATCCTTGGCACATGCCAATAAGTCCTCTCACGCGGGCAGAAAGGAGTCGCACACTATGGAAGACCTTAAGACATCCGAAACATGGAGAGTATTCAGGATTCAATCCGAACTTGTCGAAGGATTTGAAACACTGCATAATCTCGGTCCGGCAGTATCAATTTTCGGCAGTTCGAAGCTTGGTCCGGGAAACAAATACTACGACGAAGCAGTTGCCCTGGCGAAATCACTTGCCGACGACGGTTTTGCTATCATAACAGGAGGCGGCCCCGGCATCATGGAAGGCGCGAACAAGGGGGCAAAAAAGGGCAAGGCCCCTTCCGTGGGCCTCAATATCGCTATCCCCACCGAGCAGATACCGAACAGATACCAGGACATCAGCCTCAGCTTCCGTTATTTTTTTATAAGAAAGCTCATGTTCATCAAGTATGCGATCGCGTATATTA
>JAGSYM010000276.1 GCA_018262395.1 Nitrospirota bacterium
GATTGAAGTTTCTTTTGATATTGACGCAAACGGTATCCTCCATGTATCTGCCAAAGACCTCGGTACAAACAAGGAACAGTCCATACGCATAACAGCTACGAGCGGACTCTCCGAGGATGAAATCAAAAAGATGGTACGGGACGCTGATGCTCACAGCGCTGAAGACCACAAGAGAAAAGAACTGGTTGAGGCGAAAAATAACGCTGATTCACTTGTGTATTCAGTTGAAAAGTCCCTCAAGGACTATTCCGACAAAGTCACTGCTGATGAAAAGAGAGACATAGAGGAAGCTCTTGAAAATTGCAGGAAGGTAAAGGACTCCAGTAGTGATGCGGCTGAAATAAGGACTGCAATTGATAAACTGACCACTGCTTCCCATAAGCTCGCTGAACACATATACAAGGCTGCAGGTGCACATACGGAAGGAGCCCCAGGCGCAGAACAAGGCACTAAAAAGGAAGGCGAGGAAGAAGTTGTAGAAGCCGAGTTTGAGGACGTCGACAAAGACAAGAAATAAAGACAGACAGCTTAGTTAATCCATTCAGCATATAATCCCCCCTTCCTTGTCGAAATAAGGAACGGGGGATTATAATATTTTTATATCCAAGGAAATTATACATGAAAGATTATTACGACATACTCGGCGTCACCCGCGATGCAACAGCTGATGACATGAAAAAGGCCTTCAGGCAGCTTGCGATGAAATATCACCCTGACAGAAATCCCGAAAACAGGGAATCTGAAGAAAAGTTCAAAGAGATCAATGAAGCATATTCCTGCCTGAGCGATCCTCAAAAGCGCGCCCATTATGACCGGTTCGGGACTGCGGAAGGCATGGGCGGAGGTTATTCAGGCGGGGGCTTTGGGGATATTTTCGGGGATATTTTTGGGGATATTTTCGGGGATCTGGGCGGAACGAGAAGACAAAGACCTTCAAAGGGCTCTGACCTCAGATACGACCTTGGCATATCACTATCTGAGGCAATATTTGGAACTGAAAAAACAATTGATTTTCCAAAATGGGAAATCTGCAAGGAATGCAGAGGAAATGGTTCTGAACCCGGCAAAACTCCGGAGACCTGTCCAACATGTAAAGGCACAGGACAAATCCGTTTTCAGCAGGGTTTTTTCAGTGTAGCAAGGACATGCAGCAAATGCCAGGGTACAGGGACAAGAATAACCCACCCATGCAAAAAATGCAAAGGCATGGGGAGAATCCAGGAACATAAGAGCGTTTCCCTAAAAATCCCTGCTGGAGTAGACACAGGCACAAGAATGAGAATAAGCGGGGAAGGAGAGCCTGGTGAATACGGCGGCCCCCATGGTGACCTCTATGTTGTTTTGAACGTTGAAGAGCATCCTTTTTTCAAAAGAGAAGGAACAGAAATATTCTGTGAAGTGCCGGTTTCGTTCCCCCAGGCAGCCCTTGGGACAGAGATTGAAGTGCCGACAATCGATGGTACTACAAAACTGAAGATACCGTCAGGCACTCAGTCAGGCAAACTTTTCACCATCAAAGGCAAGGGAGCTCCACGTGTTGGCAGTCACCAGAGGGGTAATCAAATAGTAAGAATATATGTCGAAGTGCCAACTAAATTAACAAGCCGGCAAAAAGAACTCCTGGAGGAATTTTCATCCATAAATGGTGATGAGGTAAGCAAAAGCTTCAAGGAAAAACTAAAACATCTCTTTACCGGCGTTGAGAACTGAATTTCACATGTGTCCTCACAAGCAGTCCGATTTGTAATAGATGCATAGAATATTTCTCCATGAATTATCTCCGCTGACGCAACCTGTTGTAATTAAGTACGAAAAGGCGCATTACCTGTTTTCTGTTCTCCGGTGCAAAACAGGCGATGGCCTTATTGTAACAGATGAAAAAGGCTGTTCATATACTGCTCAGATAGTCTCAGCTTCGAAAAAAGAAGTAGCCATAGCCATTACCGGCCATTATACTTTGAACACAGAATCCAACCTGAATATAATACTGATCCAGGGGCTTCTTAAAGGTGAAAAAATGGATTTTGTAATCCAAAAGACAACTGAACTGGGAGTAAGCGCTATAATCCCTGTAATCACTGAAAGAAGCCAGCTCAGAGAGACCAGAAAGCACCCCCGCTGGAAAAAAATAGCCGAGGAGGCCTCAAGGCAGTCAGGAAGAACGCGGATACCTGAAATACTTGAAACATGTTCATTTAAAGACATCTTCGATATGCCATTTTTGATTTCACGGAAAGGCATTATTTTCTGGGAACAGGGAGGAGAGCAACTTTCTGCTGTTGTAAACAGGCTTTCTCATGCAGATAAGATTTTCCTGCTTATAGGACCTGAAGGTGGTTTTTCAGAAGAGGAAGCGTTGTTAGCGTCAGAGAAAGGATTCTTTACAGCTACGCTCGGCAACAGAATACTTAGGGCTGAGACTGCATCCATTGCCGCCGTATCTATCATGCAATTCGCATTAGGAGATCTGGGCTGTTAGATTTTGTTCTTAAGATACTTGTAAGCATCAAGTTTCAAAATCTGATAGTTTTTCTCCTTTCAATGCGCCTGAGCTAACCTCAAGCTCTGCGATAACCTGAGCACCCAGCAAAAGGATCAATGCTACAGCCTCTATACTCAGAAGTGCCACCACGGTCGTGGCAATAGAGCCATAAATCAAATTTACCATTGATATTACCCCGTAATACCAGACCAGCGCACGGCGGGTAATCTCCCATAATACAGTTGCTGTCAGCCCTCCGACCAGTGCGTGACGAAACGTGATACGCGCTACAGGCATAACCAGATATAAAGAAGTGAGCATAAGCACCTCACCAAGTATCCCCAGTATATACAGCGCAGTTCCGGCAGTGCCTTGAAGACTCAAGCTCCATCCAAAAATTATCAATTGCCTTGTTTCAAGTGTTTCTATTGCGCCTGCGATAAATGATACCAACAATATACCCAGCCCCATGGAAAAGATATATACATATGGAATAATTGCCGAGACGAAAAAGTTGCGGCGTTTTA
>JAGSYM010000277.1 GCA_018262395.1 Nitrospirota bacterium
GAAGAATTATTTTGGGGCGGGAGGCTAGTGCCCGGGCCAGCTGGGTTCTCCTGAGTTCGAATACGTTCAGGCTGGAGAGAGGCATATCGATCCGTTCAATGGGAAAACCGATGCGTCCAAGTAATGTTTCGGCTTCTGTAGAAGCCTCATCCATACTCGCATGGTGCCCGTTGCCGAAAAGGGATCCTATCATAACGCTTTCCCGGGCAGTGAGACCCGGGAAGGATAGGGTGTGCTGGAACGTCTTTGCGATACCTTTCCGGCAGATCCTGTCCATCGAGAGTCGTGAAATGTCCTCGCCACAGTACTGGATAGATCCCTTGTCAGGCCGGTATATCCCGGAGATGAGATTCAGGAGAGTCGTTTTTCCTGCACCATTCGGTCCGACAAGCCCGAGGATTTCACCTTTATGGATATTGAGATCTACTCCGTTGACGGCGACAAGCCCTCCGAATTTTTTGGTTACCCCCTCCAGCTTGAGCATAGTTGATTCCCTCTGCGAATCCCGGTTTAATCCTTGCTACTTGTTAGCAAGTAACATTAATAAAATTATCCTTCGTTACCGGAGAGACGATTCGGTTGAAGGAAATGGTGAAAATAGTGGTTCTTTACATATTTCCGGAAAATCAGTCGCCAATAGAATTAACGAAACAATCCATGACCCCACCCATGATCAGTCGTCTATTCCTGAAATAAACGGGATACTATTTTCAATGATATGGGGCTCTGGTTCAAATAATTTTAATAAGCAGGTTAATTTCTGAAATGTATAGCTATGAGGGAAAGTTATATCATGAGTAAAAGCAAGGGTTCACCAATCCTGCGTGAGGAATGCGGGGAAAATCCATGCCAATTTCGAATAGGGAAATACTTGAAAAATTGAAAATGGCGACAATGCGGCGTTGCGAAGAGCGGATAGAAAAGGCAGGAAGAGGATCAGGTTTCAGGGTTGATGGCAGCCAGCCCGCCCAGTCAGGAGTAACTGCAATCCTGAAACGCAGACATGGGCTGTAACTATTAAAATTGCAGGGTAGAGGAGGAGAATTGGTGATGATGAGTGAACTTTTGTTTTGGAGGAATCAGGTATGCCCGTTGAAAAGTCATTTCTGGCGAAAATCCGGGAAAAAGAACTGGAAGTAAGCGTAAAGATTGACGATGTCCGGGTTGAGGCTGATCGTATGATCGAGCGAGCCAAGAAAGAGGCCCAGGCAATAATCACTTCATCGGAAGTTGAGGGGAAGAGGCAAGCTGATGAATTTCTCCAAAAAGAAACGATACAAATACAGTCAGAAGCAGAACATATCCGGCTTCAAGCGGAGGACGTGGTAAAAGGGGTTCACGAAAAAGGAGATAAGAACGTAGCGAAAGCCGTTGAGAGAATCATTGCTATAGTCCTGTCAGGATAGAGTGCCATGCTCCAGAAAATGGTTAAAATTCAGATATTAGGTCCAAAGAAAGATCTTCCTAATGTACTGGATTTACTTTATGCAAAGGGAACAGTGCATATCGAAGATGCATCTGCCCCCGTTGCATCTGGTGAAATTACCCTCAAAAAGATGACAGGTGAACAGGTGGGGGATATCTCTGTTGCACTCACAAAGATCGGCGGCATCTTTCTCACACTACCAAAAATCAAGGGAGATGAAAAGGCAGTAGAAAATACCTATTCCGATCTGAAAGCGAAAAGCCACGAAGACCTCCTCATCCATGCAAATTCTGTCATTAATGAGCTGGAAGTGGTCACGAAAACCTCTGCAAAAGAGAAGGGAGACCTTGAGCTCGCCCTGATCAACCTGAACCGGTACGAAAAGATCATCGGCAAGCTTCGGCCGCTCGAGGCCAGTATGCCCAAGCTGGAAGGATTTGAAGTTACCGTTCTCCTCGTCCAGAAAGAGTTTCGGGATGTAATCGATATTATCCGGGACGCTCTCGCAGAAATCACAAAGAAACAGTTTGAATTGATGTCCGCTGAATTAGATGAAACAACAATCGCAGCGGTCACAATTTTTAACAAGCGGTATTCAGAACTTGTACATTCCTATTTGTTCAACCAGAATGTGAATGAGGTGCGGTTACCTCCCGAGTTTCTGGGAAAACCTTTCGACGAAATTTTTGCCCTGATCGAGAAGAAAAAAGCCAGCTCAACAGAAGAGATTTCCCGGCTGAATACAGAATTGACAAAAATTTCTTCGACATGGTACACAGAACTCACCGCATTGTACAGAATTCTTGGAGAGAGGAGTGAAGAACTGGGCATCTTCTCGAAAATCGGTCAGACTGAGTACACATTTGTGTTAGCAGGGTGGATTCCGAAGAAATCTCTCAAAGATACCAGGAATTCACTCAGGGAAGCATCCGGGGGACGGGTAATCATCAATGAACTGACTCTCACCCCTGACGAGATGGCAGATGCCCCGACATTTTATGATAATCCCAGGATTGTCAAGCCGTTTGAGTATTTGATGAAGGTCATCAGCCCGGCAAAATCCAATGAATTTGATCCCAGTCCACTTATGGCCATTTTTTTCCCCATATTTTTCGGTATCATGGTGGGAGACATCGCATACGGACTTATTATCCTGGCTTTTGCCATCATCATGAAATGGAAATTTCATGACAGAGACTGGCTCCAGTATCTCATGAATATCCTGATCATATCCTCAATCTGGATTATCTTCTTCGGATGGGTGTACGGGGAATTTCTCGGTGATTTTGGCGAGCAGATGGGATGGCTCGAGCCACAGACATTTTTTGGTATAACATGGAACCGGATGGAGGCGATTGTTCCATTCCTCCTCCTGTCTATCGCCATAGGAGTATTCCATGTCTTTTTAGGGCTCGGACTCGGGATTTTCAATGCGTATACTGAGATAAGCTGCAAGAGGCACGTAGACAGGGCAAAGAAACATATCTGCGAAAAGTCGGGAATGATGATTGTGATCACCGGGCTCATCCTGGTAATTGTCGCAACCGCACTTGCGCTCCCTGCACCCCTGGTAACCACG
>JAGSYM010000278.1 GCA_018262395.1 Nitrospirota bacterium
CTTTTGCGCGACAAGTGAAACTGACGTAACGCCGTTTCGAATCGCCTGATCCCTCAGGTGCTCTATCTGCTCCATTTCATTTTCAGTCATCGCGATAATAAGCTTACCAATTTTTTTATGCGGGATGTTGTTCTGAAGGCAGGTCTCATAGAGAAGTTCTCTCCCCTCGATACACAACTGCCCCTTTAATGACCCGGCTGGATAGTATATACCCGCATGAATAACCTCGCTGTTCCTGGAACTGATACCTCTTCCATGGGCCATATTTTTTTCGACAACATAGACACTCCGTGCCCGGTCAGCAAGTTCTGAGGCAAGAGCAAGACCGACAACGCCCGCGCCGATAATCGTTATGTCAGCGTCCATACAATCCTCCGCAGATAAACCGGAAAAAACACCTCTGTACCGGTAAGATAATGCTGATCACCATTTTTTCCAGGGAGCCTTTCCGTTTTCCCACATCTCTTCAAGGACATGCTTATCTCTCAAGGTATCCATGGGATGCCAGAACCCCTCGTGCCTGTAAGCAGAAAGCATGGAGTCCTGGGCAAGGCGCATCAAGGGCTCCTGCTCCCAAACGCTGGCATCATTGTCGATATAATCCAATACTGCAGGCTCCAGCACGAAATATCCGCCGTTAATCCACGCCCCATCGCCATGGGGCTTTTCCCTGAAATTGACGACCTTATCCTTTTCCAGACTGAGGATGCCGAATCTCCCAGGGGGCTGTACAGCGGTCAGCGTTGCATGGGTCTTCTGTTTTTTATGGAATTCGATCAGAGCCTTGATGTCGACATCACTTAATCCGTCGCCATAGGTAAAACAGAACGTCTCATTATCTATGTAGTCCTTCACCCTTTTGAGCCTCCCCCCCGTCATCGTCTTTTCGCCGGTATCGACCAGCGTCACCTTCCAGGGGTCTGATCCATTTGTGTGAACGTTCATCTTGTTCTCTTTCATGTCAAAGGTAATATCGGACACCTCGAGAAAATACTGCGAAAAATACTGTTTAATCATATGTCCTTTGTATCCACAGCATATAATGAATTCATGTATGCCATATGCTGAAAATATTTTCATAATATGCCAGAGGATAGGCTTAGCACCTATTTCCACCATAGGCTTTGGACGCACTGAGGTCTCTTCAGACAAACGGGTACCATATCCACCGGCAAGAATGACAGCTTTCACAAAATCGCCTCCTTTTTCATATCCACTTCACGGAATAATTTCTCAGATGACCTTTTCACTGTCTTTCAATTTCAGAAAACTCCTGACACGTATCTTCATATTTTCATATCGTTAGATCTGCTAAAACTGTTTAAATTACTTATAGACAAGCAATTGGTATGCCAATCAATCCGGCTTTTCTTTTTGTGCAACGAAAGGGTCTGACTCTTCTGAAAAGCAACATTCCCTTTATTATGAGAAGGGTTTGTCAACGGATCACTAAAAAATTGTAACGACATGTGATAAAAGAGGAATTTACATACATATAACCGTAGCATTTAGCTACATTGATAAATTCGATTCTGTTTCCAAAGGATACACATAAAAGATAAAAATAAAGAGAAGAGCGAGATCAATGGTTCGCCCTTCTCTCGGATTTGACCCAGGTTAGTTCAGCAGATATCGGGCACTGATCGCATAGTCAAATTTGTCTTTCGCCATCCCAATGGAATCGCAACTGGCACTATCAGGAGAGGTCTTGACCATAGAGATGATCAGATCCGGATCTCCCTCAAACGTTTGTACATCGCCTTTCTTGATATGCCGAGAATCCGGGAAGCCTTGGACTTATTTCCTTTACAAGCCTGAAGGGCTTCTTTCAGTGCCTCCATTTCCAGTTCTCTTAAGGTCTTGAGAAGATTTCCGCCTGGTATCAGTTTTTTCTGAGCATAAAGTTCTTCAGGGAGCTCCTTCAGTGTAATTTTATCTCCTGAAGCAAGCGTAACCGCTCTTTCGACGATACTCCTAAGTTGCCTGACGTTTCCGGGCCAATCATAGTTTCCGAATGTCTTCATGGTTTTGTCAGGAACAATGAGAAACTTGTTTTCCCGTGCGCAGAACTCATTCATAAAGGTCGAAACCAGCAAGGGGATGTCCTCTTTTCTTTCCCGTAAAGGAGGGACCTTTATCTCAACCTGACTTATCCTGCGGAACAGGTCTTCCCTGAAATTGCCGTTCTGCACCTCATTTCTCAAATCGTACTTTGTAGAAGATATAAGTCTGAAATCAGCCTTTATCTTTCTGCTGCTTCCGAGCCGCTGGATGTATTTCTCCTGAAATACCTTCAGGAGTTTTGCCTGCATCGAAAGTTCAAGATGTCCGATCTCATTAAGAAACATGGTCCCCTGTAAGGCTTCCTCAAGTTTCCCCTTCCGGCTTGTATAGAGATCTGAAAAATCCCTCTGCTCCCATCCAAACAGTTCTGACTCGACAAGTTCCTTTGGTATGGCAGCGCAATTCAAAACAATAAAAGTGCCTCTGTTTTTTGCACTCTTCGCTATCGTCCGCGCTATCAGTTCTTTCCCCGTCCCTGTTTCTCCAGAGATAAGCACATTACTGTCAGAGTCCTTTATCGCATCAATAATGTCGAATATCCTGAGCATCTCGATCGTATTGCCGACAACACGATATTGCATGTTTTCATACAAAAGGCTTTCCCTCAGATACCGCAGCTCCTTCTTCAGTATGCGCTGTTCTACTGCTCTGTCGAGCATCCCCTTAAGACAATGGTAATCAGGGGGCTTCCTTAGGTAACAGAAAGCGTTCTGGACCATTTCTGAGAAAGCGTGTTCGTCACTTCCCGATGCTGTCAGCAGGATAACCGGTATATCGGGATGGTTTTCTGTTACGTACTGAAAAAGATGGGTGCCGTCACCCCGATGCATACTGCTTTCGGCGATTATTGCTGAAATATCATTCACGGGAATCATGTCGATTACTTTTTCTACATCTGAGGATTCGTAGACTTCATAACCGTCTTCCGACAGTATCTCC
>JAGSYM010000279.1 GCA_018262395.1 Nitrospirota bacterium
CCACTTTCTACCACTATTTACCACTAAATTTATATGAGATTGTTTATTATGTCAAGAAAAAATTAAATTTTTTTTATTATTCTTATTAATTTTCCATATATTGTGCATGTCATTTTCCAGACCACAAGAGATTGATCTGCTGAATGACCCTGAAAATCATGTGAATCAATACATTTCCAGCCACTCCTTTTCTGTTATGATAAAAATATTCATATTCTGATAGAATCTTCTCCATTAAATAGATGTAGAGAATGAGGTGCGTCGATGTCTGAAATATCATATGATGAACTCGGACCCGAAAAAGTTCTGGAACTGTATTCCGCAAGAACAGGTATGAAAGCTATCGTAGTGGTCGACAACACAGCCCTCGGACCTTCTATCGGTGGAGTACGGGTGTCACCTTCGGTAGACAGGGGAGAGCTGCTCAGGCTTGCCAGGACAATGACCCTCAAAAACTCGATAGCCGGGATTCCCCATGGAGGAGGCAAGGCAGGCATCATAGCAGATCCCAACGATCCCCGGAAGGAGCAGCACTTCAGAATATTTGCAAAACAGATCCGGCATCTCTATGAGTATATTCCGGGGCCTGACATGGGCAGCAACGAAGAGGCAATGGCCTGGATATACGATGAAATAGAAAGGGCAGTCGGGCTTCCGGAGGAGATCGGCGGCATTCCCCTCGACAAACTGGGGGCAACGGGGTTTGGACTCTCCATATGCGCGGAAACAGCGGCTCCCTATGCCGGGATAAACCTCAAAGGTGCCCGGGTTGCGATACAGGGCTTTGGGAGCGTAGGGAAGGCTGCTGCACGGTTTCTCTCAGAAAAAGGGGCGGTCATTGTGGCTGTCAGCGATACGGGCGGGACCATCTATAACCCCAATGGTCTCGATTATCAGGAATTGATAAGAATAAAGGCATCCCGCAAGAGTGTGGTGGACTATGCAGACGGAAGCGCCAAAAAAGCGGAAGAGATCTTTTCACTGGATGTCGAGATCCTTTTACCTGCTGCGACCCCTGATGTCATACACAAAGGAAATGTTGATATGATCAGGGCGAGACTGCTCCTGCAGGGGGCCAATATACCGGTAACAAAAGATGCGGAAGAAACCCTTCACAGGAAGGGGATACTCTCCATCCCTGATTTCATCGCGAATGCAGGCGGAGTTATCATGGCAGCTATGGAGTATGCCAGGAAAGACGTGGATGAAGCATTTGATGCTATTGCATCAAGAATAAAAGCCAATACCAGCCTCATTCTCGAAAAATCCAGAAACGAAAAAATACTCCCGAGGCAGGCCGCTGTCGAAATTGCACAAGAAAGGGTAGTGAAGGCGATGAGATACAGGGGATACTGAATTCGCAGAGAGAATACCTGATACATCATCCCCGCATACATTACATATATGGACTTTACCAATATTCACAAGACTATTCTTGAATGCATGAGCGAAGCGGTCTATGTCGTAGACCGTGACATGATGATCCTCTATGCAAATCCTGCAGCCGGGGCACTCACCGAATATCCATCGGAAGAAACAATAGGGAGAAAATGTCACCATATCTTCTGTGAAATATCATTCCGTTGCGATGAAATCTGTCCTCCCAAAAAAGCGATGAGGGAAATGTCTCCGATCCTGCACAGGGAGGCTGAAACAAAGACAAAAAGCGGGATAATAAAACAGACGCAGATATCCATTTCCCCTTTTTTTGAAAACAATACCTGTGTCGGTGGCGTCATCGTTATCAAGGACATTACAGAACTGAAAAAAGCAGAGGAACAGATCAAACGCCAGAATGACTTCCTTACTACAGTAATAAACTCCCTGCCCCACCCGTTTTATGTGATCGATGCATCAGATTATCATGTAAAGATGGCAAATACCGCTGCGCATAACGGTCCTCTTCCGAAACATACAACCTGTCATATGCTCTCTCACGGTCAGGCGGTGCCTTGCTCAGGCAAGGAGCATCCCTGCCCCGTTGTACTTGTCAGGAAGACCGGAAAATCCGTAAATGTGGAACATGTCCACCTCGATGCAAGGGGCAATACACGGGAAGTCGAAATCCACTGTCATCCTATCTTTGATTCCAGCGGCAATATCGTTCAGATTATTGAATATAGCATTGATATTTCCGAACGAAAACTTTTTGAAAAGCGCCTTGGACAATTGGCTTTTTTCGATGCCCTTACCGGCCTCCCCAACCGCACCCTGTTCTTCGACCGCCTTGGCCACTCAATTTCTCTTGCGAAACGCTACCGGCAAACATCGGCCTTACTGTTTTTGGATCTCGACAAATTCAAAAACGTCAACGACAACTTTGGTCATACTGAAGGAGACCTCTTATTACAGGAAATGGCGACCAGAATGAAAACGTGTTTACGGCAGTCAGATACCATAGCCCGTATGGGTGGAGATGAATTCACGATAATCCTGACACCGGTCACAAAACCGCAGGATGCCGCGTCATTCGCCCGTAAAATTTTAAACATCGTTGCAGAGCCCTGCTCCGTATCAGGACATGAGTTCATCATGAGTGGAAGCATCGGGATAAGCCTCTATCCTTTTGACGGAGAAACTGCGGAAATCCTCCTGCAAAAGGCTGATATCGCCATGTATATGGCCAAAGAGCAGCCTGGTAATACGTATCGTTTTTACACTTCAGAATATGATGCACCGGATAGCTGTCAGGGATGAGACGAGGCAGGCGGTCTCACTGTATGTTCTTGTGATACCGTGAGTATCAGACACACAGCTTCATCTTTGCGTCAAGAACCAGCGCCCCTTCCGGATAAAGCGCGACAGGGTTCAGATCAATTTCCTCGACAGAGCCTGATGCGATAATCTCAGACACACCGATGAGAATCTCCCTTAGGGCATCTTTATCCACAGGGAGGCTTCCCCGGTATCCTTCGAGTAGTCTATGGGCTTTGATCTCTCTGATCATCCAGTCCGCATCATCTGTATTGAGTGGGGCAAGACCAAATGAAACATCCTTA
>JAGSYM010000280.1 GCA_018262395.1 Nitrospirota bacterium
CGAGGATACTCAACCGATATGTCTTCGATTACTTCGCTGGTCGGCAGATGTCCATACTGTCTCCACTTGTCCTTGAACCACAGAATCCTTGGGGCATACGGAACCGGAGAGATTACTCTTATCTGGCACCCGGCCTTTGCAAGGTATTTAGCCTGAGAGTGAATGAAGATCCCAGTGTAAGGATGCATCGGATTGGGGTACATATGAGTCAGAATCAAAACCCTCAGATCCATTACCATTCAGGGTGGGCAGCACTCTGCGGCTTCACATCTGGTGCAGCCTTAGCCGTAAAATCTTGCACCTTCTGTGTCAGCCCATCCATCGATTTACAGCCACCCGATAGCTCCGTTGCTCTTTCGGAAAGATCATACCGAAAACCGCTTTCTCCAACTCAGGAAAGTGATTATTCTGCAGAATGCATTCTGATCAATCTCATTATGCCTAAAATCATCAATAACTTTCTTTGTATTGATAAAGTCATCATGGACGTGATCCTCCAATATGTTCAGAAAAAACTTCTTATTATCCCCAAATAGCCGCTTGCTCGGCGTGTCATAGCCCATCTTGTCGGTACGGTTCTTGACCAGATCCGGCAGGCAGCCATCCATAGCCTGCCTTAAAATGAATTTTGACCATCCTGCATTCAGTTTAAATGAATCGCTCAACCCAAGAACTAAATTAAACAATCGATAGTCGAGAAAGGGGAGCCTCGCCTCGATGGAAAAGGCCATGGAAATTCTATCTTCATGATGAAGAAGATGCTGGAGTTGGAACTTAAAAAATTCCTTTATCTGTAGTTCCGAGAGGGTCCGAAAAGACATTTCTTCACTCACCGACTCCGTATGGTTCTTGAAGGTCTTGTAGAAGTCTACTTTTAAGTAAGGTTTCATGAGCAATCTCTTCCTCAGTGTCTGAACACCGGGAAGGGTGAAATAGATCTGGAATAGAGCTTGTTTTACGAATGGCATGTTTGCGTGCTTCTTGATTTTCGGCACTTCATTGAGTAACTTGATTATTTTCCCCTTTTTCAGAAGCGTGTTTAAATACGCCGCGCGATATCGTTCATACCCAAGGAGCAATTCATCTCCTCCCTGTCCGTTCAGTATAACAGGCACATGCTCACTCCGACACATCTCATAAACCTTCCAGTTTGAATAGTACGATAAGTTACCGAAGGGCTCATCCATGTGCCAAATGATTTTGCTCCACTCCTTTTGCAAGCCTTCAGAACTCGGATGAACGCAAATATGCCCGAAACCTGTTTTCTTGACAACTGCATCAGCATATATCTTCTCTGAATATCCTGGATCAGGATAAACCGATGTAAACATTTTGGGAATCGTCTTCCCGTTTCCCCCGTTTAGGAGATCAAACATGGCGCAGGCAACACTTGAAGAATCCAAACCACCTGAAAGCGTTGTTCCTACCGGGACATCGCTTCTCAGACGAAGGTTAACAGAATCAAAGAAAAGATCTCTGAACCGGTCGATCGCCTGATCGTCATCAATTTCACTCTCAATATCCGGCTGCCAGTATAATTTTGGTTCTATCGAATCTGCTATTATTTTCTCAGTGTCCAAGAACAGGTAGCTCGCAGGTGGAAGGGCATAAATCTTTCTAAAAAAGGTCTCTCGTGAGTGTGTCTCATGTCCCCAGAACAAGAAATCGGCCAAGATTCCTTCATTGATTCCGCTAGTCTCCTCAAGATAGTGTTTGATCTGCTTTATTTCTGAACCAAAGACGAAAAAACCTTTACCGGATGCATAATAGAATGGCTTAATACCAAAGTGGTCTCTTGAGCAGAAAAGGGTCTTGTTCACCCTGTCGAAAATAGCAAACGCCCACATGCCATTGAATCTTTGCAGACAATTGTGACCCCACATTACATATGCCGCGAGCACAACCTCAGTATCGGTATTTGAGGTAAATTGGTACCCTGCTGAAGCAATTTGGTCACGAAGTTCCTTGTAGTTATAAATTTCTCCATTATAAACAATGCTGTATCTTCGAGTTTGATCAAACATCGGCTGATGACCTTTTTTTGAAAGGTCTATAATGGAAAGTCGTCTATGAGCAATTCCCACATGGTACACCCCATCTCTCACTTCCCTTGCATCTGATGAGGTGCAGACGTCACCATCCCTCGTAAAAAGAACAAGCCCCTCGTCATCAGGTCCACGGTGAATAACGCTGTCATTCATAGTCTGCAGCCTGCTCAAACTAAGCCCCTTATCCCTTAAGTCAACTATTCCGCTAATACCGCACATGGTCTCCCTCGCCGCACCTCATTTTTCCTCGGTCATTTCCTAACTCCCGACCCCTAAATTCCCGCGACGTAAACCAATCGTAATAGAGTTGCCCTTCATACGAGAGTCTTCTTTCCTGTGACCAGGCATAACCAATTGCACTTGAGAGATAAATCCATGCGAGCAGGTTAGAAAAGTGGGGTCTACCAAATCCAATAACTAGCATCATAACCATTCCTGCCTTGAGCAACCCCGCTGTGTATGAGACTTCCCAGTCAGTGCTTTGCTTCTTAATCTTAGTGAGACGTCTCCATAGCAGTATATAGATTGAGAAGTACAGAAAAGCTCCGATGATTCCTGTGGAAGAAACAACTTCGATATACTCAGAATGTGATTCTGCGTCAAACTCTGAGTAGACCTGAAAATTTCCAAGACCAATGCCGAAAATGGGATTATCCATCAGCAACTTAAGACCTTCTTTGTAGAATATTATCCGGTGATATCCTTGTCGTCGTTCTGTAATAGGGTTATCAACTATGTCCTCCCTAAATCGAGTTCCCATATAAGTGTTTTCAATCATATAATCAGTGACAGAGTATAAGGCAAGAATTAAGAAAAAAATAACAATGAAATAGCTCGGTCTACGTTTCAATTCATTTTTATAACTTGTCCACAGCCAAGCGAATATAAGCACAATCAGTCCCAAGAAAGTTTTTCTTGATGCCGTGACAATGATAGAGTAGG
>JAGSYM010000281.1 GCA_018262395.1 Nitrospirota bacterium
ACTTTGCTCAGGCAACGCTAAAGGAGATTGCCACATTTCGGAGCCTGGGGAAAATAAGTGTATCAATCGGGGTGGCATACTATCGCCCGGGTGAATCGCCGGAGATGTTTATTACACGGTGTGACCGAGCACTCTATACTGCAAAAAATTCCGGAAGAAATCGAGTAGCCACAGAGGCTGATAACCTTCCGAAAGCCCTTTAGGGGCACTTTTCAGTCTGATAGCTTCATAGCGAGCAACCTGTTTCCCTGTTTGCCTGGCAAGAGATGAATAGATTCCCTCACAACAGCCGCCATATCTGCAAACTGATAAATCAATGATGTCACGTGGTCTTTGATGATCAAAGTGCACTGTACAGATGTTTTGCAGCACGTGCTTGTGATGTTCAATATATCTTGTACGCTGTTGCGGGGTTCCGTATTGCCTTCCATGTTCCTTTTACTGCCCTATCCTCTCTTATGGCGCCCACAAGGGTATGTCCATCGACCTTCCCTTCAAAGGTTAGATATTGTTTCTGGTCTTCCTGATAAAACGAAAAGTAGATTTTATCGCCCAAAATTGTTGTTTCTGAAATGGGAGAAAAATCTTTTCCATTGCGCGAGATGCGACCGCTAATATTCTGAAATTTCTGTGTTATCTGAAGAGTCCAATCTTTTTGTTGAAACCTACCCTGCCAAGTTCCTGATGCATTCGCAGGGAGAACCCAGAAAAGCACCCTATGGAAACCATCAATGCTCACTCTGAGAGATATCTCCCGGTCCGGCTTCCAATCGCCTATACCAAAATTGTGAGATACAATACGCGTTCCGGGCTTGAGTTCTTGAAAAAACTTTGGTATCAGTTTCAGGTTCATTTCCGGAAAAAGAAAGATGGCTACGGCCGTTGCTTCCCTGATATCAGATTCGAAGAGGTCTTGCTGAAGGAAGATAGTTCGGTCATTTACCTTTGCTGCGATCGCATTGGCTTTGCTTTCAGCTATCCTCCTGGGGTCGATATCGATGCCTACGCCGCGAACACCGAACCTTTTTACCGCTTCAATTACAATTCGCCCATCTCCGCAGCCAAGATCATAGAGAACATCACCGCTTTTGAGTTCCAGAGGTTTTAACATCGCATCAACTACACGATATTCTGTTGCTATATACGGTGCGTCGAGGAACGCACCTTTGGCATCCGGAACAACATATTGATCCTGCCAGACGTCGTGGGCTTCCTGCCCTCCAAACGGTTGCACGGGGGTATAGAAAATGAGTATCCCACAGAGAGCATAGAATATTTTCCTAACCATTGCCATGTCACCACCTATTCATTTAAGATATAGAATGTGTCTTCGTGATTTCTTAACACTGTCGGATTCATTTTCCTGATTATATACCATACCCAAACATTGCCATAAAGCAACAGGTTTTATCTCATGTCCAAAATCAATAGAAAACGAAACTCGGATCGCAAAAAACGCTTCCCCCCGTATACACGTCTGTGCGCATCTTGCATCCTGTGATTTGGCCCCTTTCGTCAATAATGAACACCAAACTCTTCATGCCGGGTATCTCTCCCGGTATATTTCTGTTCGTAGAGAACAGGAGATAGGTATCTAGCCTTGTCTGTCTGCGCTGCCCGTTGAGAATGCCTCGATATATTCGGTAATTTCCCTGATACCCTGTTCTCGTGTTGAATAACTGGTATTATGAACAAGCTCGTTTTTCAGTATACCTCAATAGCCTCTCAGCTTGATAATTTGCCAATTCGCTCGCCAGAAAGCTAGCAGGACGTCCCTGTATTAAATCCCCTCGTTTTCATTGTTTTTTAATTGAAAAAAGCAATAATTTACGGTAATTATTGAACGGGAAGGGTAGCTCTGTGTTTAACAAGAAGAGAGACAGTGTGGCCTGGTAGGAGCTGTATGGACAGGGTAATTCGAAATGAGAGGGCTGAAATCCTGAAACCTTCTTAGCAAGAAATATCAAATTCTTAAGGAGGGAACTATGAATATCCGTCAAAGAAGGAGTTGCGTGAATTCTGTTCATTTTATAACCATGTCCACCCTCGTCTTGTCTGTTTTTTTTCTGATTAGCGCACCTCGCTTCGTTGCTGCCCAGACTGAAGCATCCGGTGGGCTTGGGGGGATTGTACATGCCCATTTATCTAGCTTAAGCCTGCAATCTAAAAGTGACTGGAATGACAAAGACTCCATGGGAATGGTTGCCGCACTTCCTTCATTGGCTGACTTAGCAGGGACATGGAATATAAGCACATTGGCTTCCGGACCCGGCGCTCCTTACTGGTTCAGGGGAAGGATTACGGTCATCTCGGATGGCTCATGGACCGGAACAGGGCAGGACTACGGAGAGGACCCCGGGCCTATATCGGGTAGTTGTGCTGTTTCTGCTGACGGCACGATTCTCCTATATGTCAACAACAACCCCAACCCCGCGCAGTGCCGCATAGACAAAGATTTCGACATCATGGTCTGCACTGAAACATGGACAAGGGGCGAGCCCGGAACGTCCAACTTCGTTGTTTTATTGAAAGAAGGGGCTTCCTATTCCTCTACAGACCTTACAGGCCAGTGGGAATTAAATGCCATAGCTTCCGGTCCCGGCGCCCTCTGGTGGTCGAGGGGCCCTATTACGGTGAATTCTGACGGGACTGCAACGTGTAGTCTTGTGGACAATAAGGGCAGCCCCGATACGGAAGGAGATACCTTTTCCATTACCTCTGAGGGATTAATAACAATACAAAGTACGCCGGATGCGCAGTGCAGAATGGATGTGAACAAGGCGGTCATTGCCTGTACCTCCACATGGTCTGATGGAACTGCCGCGCTGTTGACGTTTGTGAAAAAAGCCAGTACATATTCAATGGCGGACCTCGTCGGTCCGTGGAGTGTCAATGCCCTCGCTACTGGACCCGGCGCACCGTGGTGGGAGAGGGGCCCCGTCAATATCAGTTCAGATGGATCATTCACCGGCAGAATAGAGGACTACGA
>JAGSYM010000282.1 GCA_018262395.1 Nitrospirota bacterium
TTATCGCCCTTCTTTACGGGATCAGTTGTTTTGATATATGCGTAGTCACCTTTGGTCAGATTTGTGGTTTCTCCCGGTTTATCATAAATCGTCCCTACTGCATGTGCTGTATCAGCGATATAGCCGCTTATTATCAATAAGTTTCTATCAATCAGGTATTCTTTTTTAGCAGGTTTTGCAATAATGACTGGCTTTTCTTCCGGCTTAGGCTTCATTGGTGGCTGTGCTACCGGTTTTGGTGCAGGCGGGACAATCTCTTTCTGCAGAAGATGCAGGGGAATTTTGATTTTCTGATTCGGATAGATCTTATCAGGGTTATTAATGTCCGGATTTTCATTCCAAACCTTTGGCCATAAAAAAGGATCTTTCAACTCTTGTTTCGTAATATCCCAAAGGGTATCTCCCCGTTCAACCGTATAGTCCCTATATTCCTGCCCCTGTGCCGATATAATAGACGGGAAAGAGAGGAGCAATAAATACAATACTATGTTGCTGAACAGTATGCTTTTTCTCTGCATTGGTATTACTCCTTTTTATTAAGGTTATTTTTCAGAAACAGTCAAGTACTATTGTATAGATGTTCATTCTGAAAGTCTACTCTTTAACTGTTTTTTCACTATTTGGTATAGTTATATATGAAATTTTGTAGGGCATACCTCGCGTTTCTTTTTATTCTTTTCCCCGTAATTCTTTATGGAGCAGATGTTCAGGAATACACCCTCAGGAATGGATTAAAAGTTTTGATTGTGGAGGAACATAAGGCTCCTGTCGCGACTTTCCAGATATGGTACCGCGTAGGCTCCAGAGATGAACCCGCCGGAAAATCAGGGCTGAGCCATTTGCTTGAGCACATGATGTTCAAAGGAACGGCTCTTTATGGGCCGTCGGTATTGTCAAAAATTGTGCAGAAAAATGGTGGGACTGATAATGCATATACGACAAAGGATTACACCGTATATTTTGAACTTTTTGCATCAGACAGAATTACTCTGGCGATAGATCTGGAAGCAGACAGAATGCAGAACCTCCTCCTTGAAAAACAGGAGGTCATATCAGAAAGAAAGGTAGTAATGGAAGAAAGAAGGCTGAGGTATGAGGATGATCCGCAGAATTCTCTCTTTGAAGAGGTTGTGGCAGCAGCATTTAAGGTTCATCCCTATCAAAGACCGGTAATCGGGTGGATGTCTGATCTTCAGTCGATCGAGAGGGATGATTTGCTCCATTATTACAAGACATATTATGCACCTCAGAATGCGGTGATTGTTGTTGTCGGCGATGTGAACGCAAAGGATATGATGGAAAGGATCAGAAGTTCCTTTGAGGACCGTGCTTCCGATACATCCATCCGGGGAATACCCTATGGTGAACCGGAGCAGAGGGGAGAGAAAAGGCTGTTTCTCAAGAAGGAAGCTGAGCTTCCGTTCATCATTACTGCCTATCATGTTCCTTCTTTCCCTCATGAAGACAGTTATGCCCTTGATGTGCTTCATCTCGTACTCTCAGGCGGGAAGAGCTCCAGACTGTATCAATCACTCGTGTATGAAAAAAAGGTTGCACTGAGCGCATCTGCTGATTTCAGTGGGTTTAACAGGGACCCCTACCTGTTTTTCTTCTTTGCAACCGCCTCACCGGGAAAGCATATCAATGATGTTGAAGATGCACTGCATGAAGAGATCGAAAAACTGAGGAAATCACCTCCCTCTGAACGTGAAATCCAGAAGGCCATTAACCAGATCGAATCATCGTTTGTCATGGGACAGGACTCTATTTACGTTCAGGCCATGCAATATGGCATGTTTGAGATGCTTGGAGATTGGAGGCTTATGGATAAATACCTTGCAGGGGTCAGAAAAGTAACACAGGAAGACGTTGTCAGAGTTGCTGAAAAATATCTTAGAGAAGAAAACAGGACTGTCGGAATATTGATACCGACAAAGCAAGAAAAGAGTGAACTATGAATAGAAACAGACTAACTGTCGGGAATCGAGCATCGGGGGTCATTGACAAAAAATTGAATTCCCCCTTACCCTCCTTTCCTAAAGGGGGGTGTGGGGGGATTACTCACTATTTATGTTTTGAACGGTGTCTTTTATTTTCTATCATTTTTCTTCTATTTTCTTTCTTCTGTTTGCTACCTCCTCATGCTTTTGCCCTTGATGTCAAAAGATCCCTTCTTCCCAATGGACTCGTTGTGCTTCATTCAGAGAGTCACACCCTGCCGATAGTGATGGTAACCTTAATTGTTAAAGCCGGACAGCTTCATGAAGCTGAAGAGAAAGCAGGAACAGCAAATCTTGTTGCAGAGCTTCTGACTGAAGGAACAAAGAATCGCGCGTCAAAAGATGTCAGTGAGCAGATAGATTTTATCGGTGCGTCACTCGATGCATCTGCCGGTGCCGATTTTACATCCATAACCTTATCAGTCCTGAAAAAAGATCTTCATAAAGGATTTGAAATCTTCACTGATGTGCTTATGAATCCCACCTTCCCGGAGAATGAAATAGTGAGAGTGAAGGATCGGATTAAGGGCTTCCTGAAACAGCAGGAAGAAGACCCTTCCTTTCTTGCAGGGCGGGCATTCAAAAGAGAAGTATTCGGAAATCATCCTTACGGGCGCCTTACAGAAGGATCTCCGGCGACCATTGATATGATAAAAAGAGAAGATCTTATCCGGTTTCATGCAGACTATTTTCTCCCGAACAATTCGATATTGTCAGTATCCGGTGACCTTGCACCCGATGAATTAACCGCACTCCTTACTGAATACCTCAGAGCATGGAAGATGAGGGCATTACCGGCAAAAAGTGCGATAGTGCTTGATGACAAGAGAATGAAAAAAGTAATCAAAATCGATAGAGACCTTACACAGGCTAACATTGTCCTGGGGCATATCGGTATCAGCAGGGAGAATCCTGATTATTATGCCGTGTCTGTTATGAACTATATCCTTGGGGGCGGAGGTTTTTC
>JAGSYM010000283.1 GCA_018262395.1 Nitrospirota bacterium
CCTTAGTGATTGTTGTAGACATTGAAAAATATCCTACAGGCATGAGAGGATTAAAACTGGAGTCTTTAGGTTCATCTTCAGTGCTGATCACAAGCGGTGCCGTAATATTATCTACCACATCAAATGGACGTCCCATTTTATCACCCAGCCAAAAATAAAGCGGGTATTCTCCCGGACGAATACATATATCCGGGAATTGAATCATGACAGAGCCTTGAGTCCCGGCCTTGACTGCTTCAGATGAAATCAGGTGTCTTACGGAAGTGACTATCTCATTTGTTATACCAGACCTCAAAGCAACAGAAACAAACAGATCTTCTAGATCTTTATATATTTTATACTTCAACTTGAACCTTATGGTGTCGTCCATTTTGAACTGGAATCTCTCGTTTCCATTGATATCCTGCACACTGAGAGCGGTGAATCGCACAGCCCCTGAGCCTCGTCTGTGCACAGGATCGCTAATGGAAGTATTGTTATCAACATTGATGTCTCTCAACATCAGATTATAATTATGCATAACAGCATCTGTTTCTGCATCATGAATAATTTCCCCCTTGTCAAGTAGCAAGCTCCTTGGGCATAAGTTTCTTATCGCCTGCATATTGTGGCTGACAAACAACACAGTCCGTCCTCCTTGTGCAACCTCTTCCATCTTTCCAAGGCACTTTTTCTGAAACGCCAGATCACCAACCGCCAGCACCTCATCGACAATCAAAATCTCAGGTTCGAGATGAGCGGCAACTGCAAAAGCCAACCGCACATACATTCCGCTTGAATACCTCTTAACAGGAGTATCAATAAATTTATCAAGCTCAGCAAAATCAACAATCTCGTCGAACTTCAAGTAAATCTCTTTTTTAGTCATGCCGAGAATCGCCCCGTTCAGGTAGATGTTCTCTCTGCCCGTCAGTTCCGGGTGAAAACCTGTCCCGACCTCCAGCAGGCTCGCGACCCTGCCTTTTATTTTCACAGTCCCTTTAGTTGGGGAAGTCACTTCAGAAAGTATTTTCAGCAGCGTAGATTTTCCTGCACCGTTACGGCCGATGATGCCCAAAACCTCTCCGCGCTTTACCTCAAATGAAACATCTTTAAGGGCGAGAAAATGAGGGTTTTCAGAATCAGTGGATGCTGGATGATGAAAGTGAAACGATTGAGAGGCTGAAATAATCGAATTGGGGTCCTCTTTTCCGCGCATTCTTGCCCACCAACTCTGTAAATCCTTATAAAGAGTCCCGTGGCTGATGGTTCCGAGGCGGTATTCTTTGTAGAGGTTTTCGACCCGGATTACGACATCCGGGGAGGTTGAAGAATTGGGTCGTTTAATGGTAGAAGTCATTTAGGTAAATTGAAAGATTGAATACTTATGTGTTTGAAGTCAATAGGAAGCCCTTTTTATCTGCGACGTTCTCAACTTATTGTCAACTGTGTTTTGATGCAACAAAATAATATTGTGCGCCCAGGGGGACTTTTCGCAGCAGCTTTTCCAGTGGCGTCAAGAATGACAAGAACTTTGGAAAAAAATGGATGAAGCGAGTGGTCCTCCATAGAAATCCGCTCCTCCGTAATATTTTGCTAGTATAAAAAGGGTCCAACAGTACAGCGTTTTTATCTAACGGGCAGGAATTCACGACCTTCCGTGTCAATGGATTGAAGGGATTGTGCTCGAAAATGAACAGATAGCCGTGTTCGGCTGTTTTTTGGAAAATATTCTTCAACACGGTCATATGCTCTGTGGGCGGAATATGATGAAATACATTGGCAACCAGGATCACATCGAACTCGATCTCAAAGGGGACGAGATACCCGTCAAAGGCGCTGAACGTTATGTTGTTCCGATCCCGGTTGTTTGTTCTGGCAATCTCTATCGACTCCCCAGAGGTGTCTACCGAGTAAATGGCTGCCTGAGGGAAATAGCGGGCGATGAATTTTTCGCTTTTTCCGATGCCGCATCCGAAGTTGAGAAATCTGAGTGGGCTCTCTGTGATTCCCAGTGGCTTCAAAAAATCATATATCTCCCTGATCTTGCGCTCATCAAAGAATGCTGAATCATAGCCGGAGAACTTGATGCCCCTGTTGAGAATATTGTCGTAGTTTTCCGCAAACCCGTCGAATTCGGCGTTCTGAGTTCTACTGTCAGCCCTGCCGGTTTTACCAGTAGTGCTGACGGTATTTTTGGTAGAACGCATAGGTCTCCTGTATCCCTTCGGCCAGATCCGTCTTAGGTTTCCAGCCAATGGTCTTGTTGAGTTTCCCGATGTTTGTGATATAATCTCCGGTCTCTACATTGATGTAATTTGCGGGCCAGGGCACATACTCGCTGGCACCGCTGCCCACAGTGGCGATAATGGTTTCCGCCATGTCCTTGAATTTTGTTCCAACGCCGCTTCCGATATTGAAAATTTCTCCATGGCATGCTGGCTCGATGGCAGTGGCAATAAACGCGTCAGCAAGATCATCGACATAGATATAATCGCGCAATTGCTCCCCGTCGCCGAAAATCTTGATGGTATTGCCTTCCATCGCCTGTCTGATGAACCAGTTGATCATCGAGTACTTGCAATGTTTCATTTGAGACCGTGGCCCGTAGGGGTTTGCGATCCTGAACAGCACGCAGCGAATGCCGTGGATATCGTGATAAAACAGATAGCTGTTTTCGGCAGCGGTCTTGTTGAGGGCATAGGGTGTCCGGGGTCTGAGGGGGTGCTTCTCATCGACAGGGATGTATTCATTGCGCCCGAATTGCAGGCGAGATCCGGCATGCACTACAACTGCGTCGCGGTTATATTTCCGAAGTCCTTCGAGCACGTTCAAATGGCCGATATAATTGATGTCTGCATCCAGGAACGGGTTCTCCATGCTGTCGTTGTGGCTGACCTGACCGGCAAGATTGAAGACGACGTCTTTGTCCCTTACCAGGATTTTTATTGATTCCTTGTCCCGTATGTCGCTGATGTTGACCAGGGTTCTACGCAGGAGTCCATGATCGTCACGTCAGCACCCCGGATGACGAGTTTGCGGGCAATGGTGCTCCCGATCATTCCAAGACCGCCGGTAATTAAGACCCGCCGACCCGCATATCTCTTGTCATTTTCCATTATCATGGCCTGACCCCTTCGTCGAATCCGCGTTTGGTTTTAATGACGAATTGCGGCCTCTGTTTGAGCTCGTCATAGATCCGCGCGATATACTCCCCTATTATGCCCATAGCAATGAACATTATTCCGAACAAAAACAGCATGACGACGGACAGGTAGGTCCATCCGGGCACCTCGGGAAGCCTGTTCGTTATCTTGAGGAAGATGATCCTGAATGCCTCTTCGAAGCTGATCGCTGATATGATAAATCCCAGGGCCGTCAGATATTTCAGAGGCTTATATGAGAACGAGAAAATAGCATTGAGCGCAAGAGCGATATATTTCCCGATGCTGTAACCCGAGGTATCTGCAAATCGCTTCTCCCGGTCATACTCTATGCCAGTCTGGTTAAAGCCTGTCCATGCGCGCATGCCCCGAAGGTAGCGGTTGTGTTCCCGCATTGAGACCAGGACCTTTACAACCCGGGTGGTCATGACGCAAAAATCTCCCGCGTCGTAGGGGATCCTGATATCGACGAGATGCCCCAGTGTCCGGTAGAACCCCTTGTACAGAAACCTCAGTATAAATGATCGTTGCCTTTTCCTCCTGATACCATAAACAACATCAAAGCCTTCATGAATTTTATCGATGAACCGTGGAAGAAGTTCGGGTGGGTCTTCCAGATCGTCATCAATGATGGCGACTAACTCGCCGGATGCATGGCTTAAGCCCGCAGAAAGGGCAGCCTGGTGCCCGAAGTTTCTTGAAAATTCAATAAGCTTGATTCTCTTATCTTCGCTTGACAGCTTGCTGATCACCTCGTACGAAGTATCTTTGCATCCGTCGAGAACGGCAATGATTTCAAATGACCGGACGCACTGTTCCAGTGTTCTTACCAGGCGCTTATGCAATTCAGGAAAAATATTCGCTGAATTATAAATGGGGATAACAATCGAAACATCTGGC
>JAGSYM010000284.1 GCA_018262395.1 Nitrospirota bacterium
CCCACCTAACCAACATGAAGTGCTCTGTCTTACTTTACAAGTAGAAATGTAACGGGGCGAACTCAACAGTTACGACCGGCTGAAACTCGCGGCGATTACTGTGAGAAAGTGCTGTCAGATTAGTTCCTTTGTTTCTGCATATTTGAGAGACTCCGACGAAGCTCAAGAGGCCGACGACTGGAAAGAAATAGGCTAATTCTGGCTGTTTGCTTTTTTAGCTAAGTGACGTTATTCCATTTCAGTAGTATGTGGACAGTTTTGGGTGCTGATGCAGGTGATCACGATACACGTAGAAAGTTAGGTAGTATTGAAAGAGATATCCACCGGTTAAGACCCTTCTCCTTCCCTTTGCAGATGGATCTTTCCGTTTCCACTGACAGTAAACTAAAGCTGACTCAGGTGACTTTCACATTTCTTCTCATTTGAATGGATAGTGAGCGTATTCCCAGCACTTGCTGCAGGGTCAGGTGAGCGAATATATAAATGAAAGATCCTTGCATTGAGATTCCCCGTAGCTTGCTGCGGGGAGTCTTCAATCATTGATTCGATAGATGCGCATACCTTTTGGACAAATACCTTGTTTTTGTGTAAACTTTTAAAAAAAGAATTGATTTTTCTGATCTATTGGTACTTCATGTATTCCGTGGAGGATGTTATGAAAAAGATGATTGCGCTGACGTTATACATTTTCCTCTGTTTCCCGTCATTTATGTTATGGCGTAGACCCCATCGGCAAAATGGCATGGAAGGGATTATTTAAGTGCGTGAATGACGCATGTGCGTTTTGGGCTCTTTTGCATGATGCCCACTGACGGCAATCAGCGCATCCTCCTGATATCAGCCAATCGGGAGTCATTCCCAGAGCCGGTCTTCCCGATCGGATCAGTGTACGTTGGTAACGCCCTCCAGATGGCAGGTGCCAAGGTCCGGATATTCGACATGCGACACCACTTCAGAACGTCGGCCGTGCAAAAGGAGATAACAACCTTTCATCCTGACTGCATTGGGATCTCTCTTCGGAACGTCGATAATGCCTCATATCCCGCTACACGGTTCTATCTTCCGTCATATGCAGCTCTGGCAAAATCCATACGGACAATTTCTAAAGTCCCTATTATTCTTGGAGGATCTGCCTTTTCTCTTTTTCCTGATGAAATAGCAGCCTATTTGGAAGCTGACGTGGGAATAAAGGGAGAAGGAGAAAACGCAGCAAGGATTTTTAAAGAGTTCAAACGCAAACCGGAACGAATAATAGCAGCGGACCCCACGAATATGACCGATGTTGCATTTCCGAAAAATATTAAGGATCTTTTCCCCGGATTTCACCGGTATAAGACCATGGGCATTCAGACTGCACGGGGATGTTCCAACAAATGTATCTATTGCACCTATCCTTCTTTGGAAGGAGGCAGGCGAAGAGAGCGCTCAGCAGAAAGCGTTGTTGACGACATCGTAAGGCTTTATAAGGATTTTGGCATCAGTTCGTATTTTATCGTCGACTCCCTCTTCAACGCAGATGAGGGCCATATGGTAAGGGTTTTAGAAAAGCTTGAGGAACAGAACCTTCCTGTCCGTTTCTCCTGCTATATGCAGCCAAAGATGTCAGACCCCGATATCTTTCGACTTCTCAAAAGAGCTGGTTGTATTGCGGTTGATTTCGGTACTGACTCAGCCGCTCCTGCGATACTTTCTTCTCTCCGAAAAACATTTACTCAGGACGATATTACCGCGGTATCCACGGCCTGCAGAAAAGCCGACATAGATTTCTGCCACTCCCTTATTTTTGGCGGCCCACGAGAGACACCCGAGACTATTGCCGAAACGGTCAGTCTGATGGATGAGATTGCTCCCAGGGCAGTCATTGCCATGACCGGCATTCGAATATATCCTGGCACGGAAATGGAGCAGATTGCAATCAGGGAAGGAGTCATCAGGGAGGGGCAATCCCTGCTTGAGCCACAGTTTTATCTCTCTCCTCTGGGAGCTCAACTACTTCTCAGGATTATTAATGATACAGTTGGCGAAAGGAGAAACTGGTTCTTCCCAGGGAGGATGAACTGGAGTTCAACGATAGGGAACAGAATTTTCAGTTTCCTGTACCGGAAAGGCCCGTTATGGAAAACCTTCCGGAAATAGAGGATGCTGAAAAGAGAGGAATATCTGGCACTGTCTTAACCGCATAGGTTATGGAGGGCCACGCTTCTACTGCTAATTACTAAAAAACTCCAGTCTATCCGGCTTCTGTCCATTTACCTTCAGTCTATTCACCTAAGTAGTTATGAAGAAAACAACATCTCCTGATATTTAAGGAATGTCCTGATATTTCAGGGACAAGCATCTTTCAAATTATCATACCCGCATTATAGTCTCTCATATATTTTCAATAAATTCAGCAGGGTAGACACTCCTGTCCCCCAGCGCTGTTCCCGGCATGAATGATGCAATCACTATTGATGGCTTTAGTACATTGAAGTGCAATCGCCGGTCAATTGATGAGAGCGTCAGCGACGAAGCAAACTCTAACACATTGTGTTAGCAAAAACGAGGAGGAATACCATGAAATCAGGCATGCAGGACAAGGCAGAAGGCAAGTTTCACAATGTAAAGGGAAAGATTAAGGAGGTCGCCGGAAAAATCAGCGATAATCCCAAACTGGAAGCCGAAGGCAAAGCCGAAAAGATAACCGGCAAAGTTCAGGAAAAGATCGGCCGGGTCAAGAAGGTCCTCGGGAAGTAGGCATGAGATATTTACTGTGAAACACAACCACAATAAGGAGATAGTAAAATGAAAAGGAAAATAATGTGTTCTGTGGCGCTGATGGCGGCTGCGGTCATTCTGTTGATGGTCAGCGACCCGGTGCAAGCTTCCACGCTGGATGACCTCATCCGTACATCCGCCGAAAACTCGTATGTATTTAAGACATACCTTAAGGACGATGACATTAAAATCCGGTCTGAGGA
>JAGSYM010000285.1 GCA_018262395.1 Nitrospirota bacterium
ACTAAAATCTCAGAATAACAGTCTCCACAAAAAAAAGACCCCAAAGCTAAAAGTCTTTGCGGTCTTATCAGTTACAAAAACTTCTGAAACTTCGAAAAATCTTAACATGCGTAATATCGATTAGTCAATAATGAAATTGGTAAAAAATTATATGGAGTTTTCAGAGGAATATAAGAGAAATTTGCCCCTGAAATTCGCTTTCATGGAGCTGACTGAGTTTTACTGGTCTTTTTCGTCCCTTCGTACAATTCATACTCAAGAAGCCTGCATTCAATGGCCCCGTTAAAGAACTGGATCTTCCTTTTGCTGCGCAGCCCGATCTTCTTGGCAAGGCCGGGGTTGCCGGTAAAAACATATCCGGTATATCCTCTGCATTTCTGTTTGAAAAAATCACCTATTCCGGCATATGTCCCTGCCAGCTGATCGATTTCCCCCATACGTTCTCCGTAGCCGGGATTAAGCAACACTGTTCCGCTGCCTTCCGGAACAATGGTATCTTTAAAATCACATATGCTGAATTCGATCAGGTGCTCAACCCCGGCAGTCATGGCATTCTTCCGGGCGGCATCAACAGCTTTACTGCTTATGTCTGTTGCTATTATCCTGTTTTGCAAGGTCCTCTTTGAGCGTTGAGAGGCTTCTAAGCGAAGTCCCTCCCACAGGGCCCTATTAAATCCCCTCAGGTGCATGAAGCAGAAGTTGTTTCTCAGGATGCCAGGCGCTTTTTCAAGCCCGATCATTGCGGCCTCGATTGCAAGGGTGCCGCTGCCGCACATCGGATTAATGAAATTGCCGCTATCACGCCAGCCAGTTGCTATAATAATTGCGGAGGCGAGGGTTTCCTGAAGAGGGGCTGCCATAGGAATTTTTCTGTAACCTCTTTTTGACAGAGGGACTCCTGAGGTATCGATGTAAAGACGGCATTCTTCGTGTTTCCAGTGCAGGTGGACGACGGCCCGGTCTCTTTCCGCTCCGGAATCAGGGCGACGGCCAAATTTTTTCATGAACCTGTCGGCAATTGCGTCTTTGCACTTCACGTTTGCATAACGGGAATCTGTTATGGTCGGGGTATCGACTGTCGAGGTGACGCTGACATACCCGGTTTCGTAAATATAATCCTCCCAGGGCACTTTTGCTGTTTTCGCGTAAAGCTCATCAGGAGTCTTTGCGGTAAACCCGGAGAGAAGATAAAGCACCCGGTGGCCAGTCCTCAGGTAGAGATTGAGACGCATGGTATCATCCAGCGTCCCCTCTGTTTCAACTCCGGAGAAGGATTCGGACAGTAAAGGGAACCCCAGTGACTGTATCTCCGAGGCAAGGCTGGTCTGGATGCCTTTTGGGCAGGTGATAAATATCCTGTTTTTTTCCATTTCACTGGCCATATCGATGGATTATACCTTATGCTGGAAAACCGCTCAATAATTGAGGTACGGTAAATAATTGGACAGAAATGCAATTACCCATAATTTGTCGCTCACTCTTAAGGAATTTGTAAAGATGATCACCTATGTTTTAAAATAAATGACAACTATGTAAATATTGACTATTTACCGGAAGATAGAATAGCTTAATAGAGATAAATAGCTGTAATTATTACTATAATAGAACAATCTGATAGTTTGGAGGCACTGATATTATTAAAATTCTTCAACACAAGGACGAGATTATGAGAATTGTTCTTTTAATGGCTTGCCTGTCTTTTCTTGTAGCAGCTGGCTGCAGTGAGAAAAAAGCACCTCCCAAAGTAAAGCCCCCTGAAGGCAAATCAATTACAATCGGACTCATACCTGAGCAGAATATTTTCAGGCAGATGGAACGTTATGAGCCGCTTGCCGCCTATGTCTCAAAAAAAATTGGGGTAAAAATAAAGCTTAAAGTCCTTCCCCGCTATGGAAATATTATCAGCAATTTCGTTTCCGAGGGGATGGACGGCGCTTTTTTCGGAAGTTTTACTTATTCCATGGCACACGCAAAATTAGGGGTTGAAGTCCTCGCAAGGCCTGAAAATGGTGAAGGGATATCTTCATATCATGGCTTAATGTTTGTAAGGAAAGACAGCCTTATCAAAACAGCTGAGGATATGAAGGGAAAAAGGTTTGCCTTCGTGGACAAGGCAACTACCGCGGGTTATCTGCTCCCCCTGGCATATTTCAAAAAAAATGGAATCGGAGATTACCGGACATATCTTAAAGAAACTTATTTTGCTGGGACCCATGAGGATGTAATCTATGATGTCCTCAATAAAAAGGCCGACATAGGGGCTGCAAAGAATACGGTATTTGAGAGGCTGGCAAAAACTGACGAAAGGATACTGAAGGAACTGCTTATCCTTGAGACGTCACCTGACGTGCCTGAAAACGGCCTTGCAGTGAGAAAAGACCTCGACAATTCCTTAAAAATAAAGATCAGGGAGACATTGTTAAATATGCACAATGATCCGGAGGGCAAGGATGTCCTGAGCAAATTCGGCGCCCGCAGGTTTATCGAAACAACAGACAAGGATTACGGGCCTGTTTTTAAGTATGCCAAAGATATAGGCCTGAATCTTTCCGTTTATGATTACATCAATGAATAAATGAAGAAGAAGATAATTATTGGTCTCAGCATCTTTGCCCTGATTTTTTTCCTTGGCGGCATCTATATAATCGTCACCATTGAAAAAACAACAACAAAATTCGACCAGCTTATTGAACTCCACCAGGTTGAGATATTGAGAGAACACCTGCTGATACAGATCAAGCGGGTGCAGACTGACCTGACGTTAAAAGACACGCGCTTTGCTCGGGACGTTGATGTCATTGTCAGGAATGTCAGGAACCTGCACAATGTGCTTGATACATGCTTTTCATGTCATCACAAGGAAGATGTATCGAAAAGACTTGAAGAGCTGAAAAAACAGACTGGAGACTATGAAGACGCATTAAGCAGGTTGATGACAATCAGGGCCAATACTGCAAGG
>JAGSYM010000286.1 GCA_018262395.1 Nitrospirota bacterium
TCTCCCACATAGGCAAGACGGATACCGCTCAGACGCCCTTTCTGCTCGATAATGGTCATCAAATCACCAAGTGCCTGGCAGGGGTGGTGCAGATCACTGAGGCCATTAATGACAGGTATTGAAGCATGGGATGCAAATTCAGTCACCGTATCATGACTGAACGTTCTCATGACAATGGCATCCAGATACCGTGAGAGGACTTTCGCTGTGTCATGGACTGTTTCTCCCCTTCCGATCTGTATTTCCTTGGGGGTTAAATAGATACTTTTTGCACCAAGCTGATAAATACCCACTTCGAATGATACCCGAGTACGTGTAGATGCCTTCTCGAATATGAGTCCAATACTTTTCCCAATCAGCGGGCAAGCGTGAGCATCTTTTCCTGATTTGAATGCAATGGCTCTTTTGAGGAGACGATCAATTTCATCCGAGGCTAAGTCCGATACGGTCAAAAAATCTCTTTTCATTTCTGTTCTCGTATTGATATAAGAATATGCTCGTTATGGTAACTTCGAAAGAATTCCATGCAAGACTTCAAAAAGCTGATCTATATCCTTTCGTTGTACAATCAAAGGCGGAATGAACCTGAGTACAGTCCCGGAAGTGCAGTTTATCAGGAATCCTTTTTCAAGACAGGCCCGAACTATTGGATCGCCATCAATTGTCAGTTCCATTCCCAGCAGCAATCCCTTACCCCGTACTTCTCTTATCAATGAAGGAAATTTTGTCTTCAGTTGTTCAAGTTTCTCGATAATATACGCGCTCATCCTGTTACACTGATCAAGTATAAATCCATCTTCGAGAATTGTCTCGAGTGTTGCTACACCGGCTGCACATACGAGCGGGTTGCCGCCGAAAGTTGAAGCATGGTTGCCGGGCTGAAAACCCGAGGCAACTTTGTCAGTGGCAAGCATGGCACCGATCGGAACACCGCCGCCAAGACCTTTCGCGATAGCCATGATATCAGGCGTTATCCCAAAATGTTCATATCCGAAAAGTTTTCCTGTCCTGCCCATGCCGGTTTGCACCTCGTCCAGGATGAGCAGGATGTTCTGTTCGTTACAGAGAGCCCTCACCTCTTTGAGATAGTCCTGGCCTGCAACCCTCACCCCCCCTTCTCCCTGAATCGGTTCCAGCAGGATAGCACAGGTTTCCGCAGTCACTGCCTCTCGTATTGCCTGGATATCATTAAAAGGCACGTGCTTAAAGCCGGGCACCAGCGGTTCAAAGCCCTTCTGAAATTTTTCTTGGCCGGTTGCAGTCACTGCTGCAAGGGTTCGTCCGTGGAACGAATTTTTTGCTGATATAATCTCAAACCGGTTAGGATGAACCTGTTCCTTGGCATATTTCCGTACGAGTTTGATCGCTGCTTCGATAGCTTCGGCACCTGAATTGCAAAAGAAGACTTTATCCGCAAAGGAATGTTCTACAAGCAGCTTGGCAAGTTTTATCTGGGGCTCTATGTAATAGTAATTTGAGACATGAATCAACCGCTGTGCCTGTTTCTGGATTGCGACCACAACGCGGGGGTGGCAATGTCCGAGAATGTTTACTGCAACTCCTCCTACAAAATCGAGGTACTCTTTGCCATCTGCACTCCACACCTTCATCCCGCGTCCCTTCCTGAGGACAACAGGATACCTCGTATAGGTATTCATAATATAACGGCTTGATTCATCGAAGAATTTTTTGACTTCCATACCTGTGATAATAACGGAAATTCTCCTTAAAAATCAAACACGTGCTGAGCTTTACTTTATTCCTGCAAATATATTAAAATTATTGACTTTTAAGGAGGTGATGGCTTGGTCAAAATCAGACTTGCACGGTTGGGAGCACATAAGAGACCTTTCTACAGAGTTGTTGTGGCTGATTCCAGGGCAAGAAGGAACGGGCCCTTTATCGAAATTCTCGGGACATATGATCCCCTGAAAGACCCTTCCGCAGTTACGCTCGATCAGGAAAAGGCAAAACAATGGTTGCAGCAGGGAGCACAACCTACCAATATCGTTAAAAAGCTTATGCAAAGGGCTGGCATGTAAGCAGCCCAAAACTCGTATGGAGGTGGAGAATGATGAAAGACTTAGTAGAAAAGATGGCGAAGGCTTTGGTAGATAGGCCTGAAGAGGTTAATGTTGCAGAGGTGGATGGCGAAAAAACCACTGTTTTTGAGCTGAGAGTGGCTCCGAGTGATCTTGGGAAGGTTATTGGGAAACAGGGAAAAACAGCACGCGCAATGAGAACCATTCTGAGTGCATCCGGAACAAAAATCGGAAAGCGCTGCGTGCTCGAAATCCTCGAATAATCAAAAGTTGCTCCGCACGCGGGATGCATGCATATCTCGCGTAAGATAAAATAACAAGGGGTAGGAGGAAAAATTATGTTCCTTATACCCCTTAATTATTGGTACCATTCCGCTTTCTGATATGTTAACCCAGAAAATACATTTGATAAATTCAATGTCAGGCGGACATGCGGAAAAACTTCTCATGAGCAGAATTGCGTTATCAAGATGACACATTGTAATGAATGAAAATATGCAGCTTGTCATGTTGCGCAAACGCCTTCAAAGGTCCTGAATGAGAGCTTTTCCCTCAAGTCTTCCTGCATCGTCTGCACTTTTAGGGTTGAAAAACAAGAAATGAAATGTGATATCCTTACGATTTTCCCGGACATTTTTCATGCATATCTCAACGAGGGTATTCTCAAGAGGGCGATTCAGCGCGGCTTGATTCAGGTAACAGTGCACTCTTTACGTGACTATACAAAAGACAAACATAGAACCGTTGATGATTATCCCTATGGAGGTGGCTCGGGGATGGTCATGAAACCTGAACCCTTTTATGCAGCGGTTGAGACAATCTGTCCCGATAGAGCACAGCGGAGAATTCTCATGCTGAGTCCGGCAGGCAGGAAATTTGATCAGAACCTGGCGGAAGAACTCTCCCAGGAAAACAG
>JAGSYM010000031.1 GCA_018262395.1 Nitrospirota bacterium
TCTGACAGCGGGCGGATTTTTCTTGAGGTACACAGGGATGTATACAGAAAAATTGAGGATATGAATGCTGAAGCAAAAAGGCTGATAGAGAGCAAAGGTCTTTCAGATAAGGTGAACTGGCAGAAGGTTAACGTAATGCTCAGGGAAAAATCAGGAGTTGCAAAGGATATAACGTTATGATTACACGAAGGAATTTCCTTAAGTCCTGTCTTGTCGGAGCATCTCTTTTTTCTTTTCGCACTGCATTTGCTTCGAGAAGAACTGACAGGGTACTCGACATGGAAAACGTCCATACAGGAGAGCGTCTGAACATACCGTATTGTCTCTCAGACGCCTATGACGTTGAGGCTCTCGAAAGGATCAATTATTTTTTACGGTGTCATTACACAGATAAAGTTATTCCAATTGATGTTGGGGTTCTGGATCTCCTCTGTGATATTAAGGATATGATAGGCAGGCAGAGGTCAATACAGATCGTTTCAGGTTATCGATCAGACGTTTATAATGAAAAATTGGCCCGCGAGAGCAGAAATGTCAGTAAAAACAGCCTCCATCTTCAGGGACGCGCCATTGACTTCTCGATCGAAGGGATCAGCAGCAGCAAGATAGCACGGATTGCGCAATCATTCGGAGCTGGCGGAGTAGGCAAATATCCGGAATTTGTGCATATCGACGTGGGAAGGGTACGCTCCTGGTAAGGCTTTGTTTCTTCTTCCTGTCCGTCAGACATTTCTCTTCGTGCCGGCATAGGTAAATGCACAGCCGATCATTTTATAGTAATTGCCTTTATCGATGCCGATGCTCTTCCCGCATGAACAATATATTCTCTGGCCATCGGTCAAACAGTTGCCGTAATCCCTGACGATCCTTGTCTTGTGGCATCGCAACACCTCTCCTTTTCCGATTTTTTCATATCGCCAAAGCTTTTTCCGGCAGGCAGTGCACCGCAGCACGAGCATAGTAACCGTCTTTCTGTATTAAACAAATTTTTTCGAATGTTTCCATCATCATTGTAGCAGATTCACATATAGTGCACATGAGATAGCTATTCCCGTGATATTCGTCGCCCTCACTATGTTACCGGGATATTGGCACGTCAGGTAACATCTGGAATCTAAAAGGGTTACAAACAGAGTAGACCTATTTTTGTGGTGTTTTAATAAGCCTTGAGGTGTCGTATTGTTTGTCTTTCAAGCGGGAGAGAATCGCTTCATATGCTTCTCCTTCAATCTCTTTCGAGCATCCTATGAGTTCTTTCAAAGGCTATTATTAATACTATATAATGTATATAAAATAGTTTCTAAATTGCGGCGGGTTTCGTTTATGATAAAACAGGAATTTATAATTGGACTGTTCAGCAAATATCATGCATAAGAAAGCAGTTGCAAGCATTGAATTCTCATTGTCCTGGCAGAGTTTCGCCGTAAAGCACACCGACTGCTTTTTTGCAAGGAAAGTCAATTTTTATCGGGATATTTTGCCACAGAAGATCACCGAATTACTGCTCGGAAAAATGGCTGGAGATACAATAGAACTCCCGAGCATCATGAAGGAAATTGTATCGCCCTTTGCACAGGATAATGAGTTCTCTATCGACCAGAGACAATTTGATCGGCTTTATACTGCTCTGGGAAAAACAGAGCCTCGCGTTGGACGATTTTACCCAAAAGGCTTGCTGAAAGGGCTTCATGGCATCTTTAAAGGGAACATTGAACCATTTAGATGTGCGGGGATATCAGATACGACTATTACCGTGGACTTTAATCATCCGCTCTCGCAAAAGGATGGCAAGCTTATTATGACTATCAAAGATATAAGGAGAAAAGAGGGAGAAATTGGTGGATCCTGTACAGAATGGCTTGAAATGATAACATCCGGACCCGGGATGCAGGCAAGATACTGTGGAAATCCTACAGATTTCTTTGCAGGTGATCCATTCGCGAGAACCGATGAATACGAGGATGCCATGTTCTATACAGAACCCCGTCTTGCTACCCATATTGATAATAGTGCGGCATTTGTTATTGAGAACTTATACGGAGAAATACTGAAAGACGGCTCAAAGGTTCTGGATCTGATGAGCAGCTGGAGATCACATATTCCTCAGAACGTGAAACTTGATTCACTCATTGGTCTTGGGCTCAATCCGGAGGAGATGTTGCAGAATCGCCAGCTCACCGATCATATCATACATGACCTAAATAGAAAACCTTTGCTCCCTTTTGTCGATAATGAGTTCAGTGCTGTCATTTGTACCGTTTCTGTGGAATACCTGATACATCCATTTGAAGTTTTCAGGGAAATCGCAAGGATTCTAAAACCAGATGGATATTTTATTGTTACCTTTTCAAATCGGTGGTTTCCTCCAAAGGTTGTAAAGATATGGACTGAACTTCATGACTTTGAGCGAATGGGGCTCGTCCTTGAATATTTTTTACAGACAGATTTATATAAAAATCTTGAAACATTTTCGATGAGAGGACTACCGAGGAATGAAGATGATAAATATTTTCCGGAAACACTTAATTCTGATCCGGTATATGCGGTATGGGGACAGAAAGGATAGTCCACCCAATGCACTTTTAAAGCTGTGGCAGCATCTATGGCAGTTTCACACAGATACCCTCTGAGTGAGAGTCCTTTTTGTAATGTGTCAAGTAAAAGGACCTCATCATCGACAACAAGAACAAGCTCTCCCTGATCATGGAAACATCAGTTCGTATACCTATTTGCCTTTATCATGTGGCACAAACACTGCAGAATTGAAGCTGTTCTGTCCAGAGCAGTCCTCAACTGTTACATTGATGATGTAGCTTCTCCCTTGAGAGTTGCCGGCTCTTTCACTTCGTAGATTTATCCTTAAGGCATCAGTAATCTCATAATCTGGGGCAAAAGTATTCTCTTCGTATATATTTTCTCCATTTTTATTTGTCTCAACGATATGCACCGAGTCAATCCACATTCGGGTAAGTTGGTTTAATAAAACGAGGGAGGAAGTATCGATAATAACGGACACCATGCTATGGTCAGGCGGCCATAGTATTTCTTTCGATGGCAATATGCTGCCTGTTACCCCTCTGTCATCGCATGGGTCGCAGACATCTCCAATCCCATCGTTGTCTTTATCCACCTGATCGTTGTTTGGATATTCCGGACAGTTATCTTCATTACCACATATTCCATCTCTATCAAGATCATTAAACAAATCATGAGGACAGATGTCGCACATATCACCAATATTATCTTCATCAATATCTTCCTGAGAAGGATTAAAGACGTCAATGCAATTATCCTCTGAGTCTTCGATTCCGTCACCATCAGTATCTTCATAAGTCGCCCTAAATATCTGGATACGACTATTACCAGTATCTGATATAAGGATCTCCCCATAAGGTCCCGTGTTGATACGGACAGGATACAGGAATTCACCTTCTTTTGTACCTACTTTTCCCCACTCAGTAAGAAGAATTCCTTCAGGGGTGAATTTCATGATGGTGCTTACCAGAGGAAAAACAGCATAGACATCGTCTGAAGAATCTATTGCGATACTATATACCGTATCGATAGGCCATGCGATGAGAAAAGCTCCGTCTTGATCGAACTTCTGGATACGACGGTTAAGCGTGTCAGCCACATAGACGTTTCCCACAGAGTCAACAGCAACATCATAGGGTGATTTGAACTGCCCCGGAGCACTACCAGATCCGCCCCATTCTGCGACGAGAACTCCCTCTGAAGTAAACTTTTGCACAGAATTATATACAGAATTGGTGACATACACATACGTGATTTCACTACCATCGGAATCAATCGCCGAATGTGTCGCTATACCATTTGGCAAATAACGAGAACTGTTATAACCAAAGTGTAAGAGGAGCTTCCCGTTCTGATCGAACTTTGTTATGCCGTCAGCATTTGAAACATATACATTATCTGAAGCGTCAGTTGCAATATCCCATGCATTAGAGCACTGTAAAAGATTGTTCGTTCCACAGCTCATCCATTCATAGAGAGGTACCCCGCGTGAATTAAACTTTTTGATTTTATTATTCAGCGCGTCGACTACATATATGTTTCCCGATGTGTCCTGTGCTGCCCCCCAAGGAGCGGGTGTTGTCCACTGCCTATCGAAAACAGGTGGATCTCCAATGGCATAGACAATATTTGCCATGATTAACATAGTAAAAATACACAGTACATTGTGCCTTATGCTCTTTGTCCAAGACATCGTTTCCTCCCTTTGCACAGATATGTCTCTTTGACATACCTTCTTGTTAAAATAATCAGAATGACACTTCGTTCCGATCCCCTTTTTAAACAAAAAAGCCTACCCCGAAAGGTAGACTTTTTATCTATCGCCACTTCGACAACCCCTCTCTCCTTTTTTAACCCCAGGAAAGGTGGCTTTGTGTCGCCTGATTGCTCAAGCTTTACCTTTTCGGTGGCACAATATTTGGTATGAATATAAGCTAAATCATTTTGAAAACCTATTTCACAAACCGTAAGTTCTTTTTTCTTTTAAATATTAGATCACGTGATTTCAAAGTAATCGGTGATTTGAATCACATGAAGTAGAAATATCCTCACAAAATAATTTTTTTATTGATTTCCGCGGAAATATATACCCTTTTTGCGAAAAAATGTCACCTGCGCATTTCAGGGAGCAGTCGTCGAAGATTAAAGGTAAAACAATTGCTGACCCTGCTTTCATAGAATGTATTAACTGATAATTACCTTGGTATTTTTATTGGCATTCAATGCTGAGTTTAGACATGATACAATGTGGAGCGAGTCAAACACATATCTTTTGTGGACATGAATAGGAGAAAGATATTGATATGGGGATTTATGCTTATTATTGTTGGAATTGGCATACCTATAATAAGTTTGCCTTTCTCTTCTACTTATGAAAGTGAAGATAGATTAATTTGGAATATAGCAAGAAGTTTTATCACCGGAGAAATTATTCTGAGGGAAAGTCTAATCGAGCTTATTCCTGACAGAGATGAGAACCTTTATAAAGAATTTACCCACTACAAAGCTGACCATCCGGAGTCTAAAAACCTTCCCGAAAACGAACTCATTGATAATTTTTACAATGTGCATTATAAGGATAAAATGTACAAAATGGAATTGATATTAAAATTAACAAAACAGAAAGTGGTAACGCACAAAGGCAAAATTGCAATTCCGTGCAAATATATTTTTGTCTGTAGTGTTTTTTTAATGCTCGCTGGTATAGGAGTTATTATTTTATCGAAAAAAGGATCAGAAAGGAGTTAACTGGAAACCTTTCTCCTTGAAAGTCTCGCCCATATAATCGAGTATAATACTTTTTAAGACCGAGATAGAAGTTCTTGATAAAAAAAACATAAAGTAACATCGTGAGCGTTTCTTCCTGAAGGCTTGTTTGAACATCTTACCGTTCGTGGTCAACCGTTCAAATTCGAAGTCTATGTATTGAATACGTTAGATCCCTATGAACTGTGAAGTGAAAAGGAAGCTGGAAGTTAGCTCCATGCTGAGGACATAGCGACCTGTTACAATACCTCTATTCACAATGGTTTACAAGGTACTTGCAGATATAGTTGTATGTGTTCATTTCTTGTGGATACTCTTCCTAATATTCGGCGTATTTTGGGGAATAAGAAATCAAAAGGTAAAGGTTATTCATATTTCTGCATTGGCCTTTGCTATAGTCATACAGGTCCTCAATTGGTATTGCCCATTAACTCATCTTGAGGCTTGGCTTAGAGCAAAACACGACCCAACCTTGTCGTATACAGGTTCATTCATTACACACTATGTAGAGAAAATTGTATATATCGAGCTGCCTCCGTCTTTAATTTTCGTTTTGAGCATTTTCCTGGGAGGAATCAGTTCATGGCTTTATCTAAAAAGCAATAAACAGAGGGCAAAGTTGAGACGATGAGTCTTTCGTTTCGTAATCGACATTTTTATGATGGAGATACGCAATTAGAAAAAACCTTTCGGTTCTCTCTAAGGAGCTTAATGGATTGTTTAATTCTGTGAGAATATGAGTTACACTGCAATGCTGCCTTCGTGACTGGCTTTTCTCTTATCATTTAGCGTAATATAATATCAATTATAGCTTTGTCCTGCCATAGACATTGCCGGTAAAATCAGAACAAAAATATGCAGTAACCTGATCTGTCTGCGTATGTTCCCGCAGTCAGACGGATCAGTTTCTTGCATTGAGGAAAGAGGTTCAGCGTTTATGAAACATCAGGATTTAAGGAATATCGCCATCATCGCCCATGTTGATCACGGCAAAACAACACTCGTTGACGGGATGATGAAACAGGCCGGGATCTTCCGGTCGAATGAAAAGGTTCAGGAACGGATCATGGACAATATCGATCTGGAGAGAGAACGCGGCATAACGATCATGGCAAAGAATGCAGCAGTGAGATATAACGGCACAAAGATAAACATTGTGGATACCCCGGGCCACGCAGACTTTGGCGGTGAGGTTGAGAGGACGCTGAAGATGGTTGACGGAGTCTTATTGCTCGTCGATGCCTCTGAAGGCCCTCTGCCGCAGACCAGGTTTGTTCTGCAGAAAGCCCTCGAGCTCAAACTCCCGCCGATACTTGTCATCAATAAGATTGACAGGCCTGACGCACGGATACAGGCCGTGTTAAATGAGGTGTATGACCTCTTTATCGACCTTGATGCAACAGAAGATCAGCTTGAATTTCCCGTTCTATATACCAACGCAAAACAGGGCTATGCAAAATTGAGCATGGAGGAAGATTCAGACAATCTTCAGCCGCTTTTCAATACGATAATGAACACCATACCTCCTCCTTCAGCCGAAAAGAATGGTCCCCTGCAGATACTGGTGACCAACATAGACTACGATAACTATGTCGGAAGACTGGCTATAGGCCGGATTTTTTCGGGAACAGTTAAGACAGGTGATACCGTTGCCCTCATGAAGGGAAACAGTGAAATCTCAAAAACAAAGGTATCGTTTCTCTATACATTCGAAGGACTTGAGCGGCTCACAGCCAGCGAAGCATCTTCCGGGGAGATTATTGCCCTTGCAGGAGTCGAAGGAATAACCATAGGCGACACCATCACAGATGCAGATAATCCAAAACCTCTTCCGAGAATAACGGTGGATGAGCCTACCATATCAATGGTATTGTCCATCAACACGTCCCCCTTCTCTGGAAGGGAAGGCACCTATGTAACTTCCAGAAATTTAAGGGAGAGGCTTGAAAAAGAGCTTCTCTATAATGTCGCCATCAACGTAGCATTTGATGAAACAGATTCCTTCAAGGTTATGGGACGGGGAGAACTTCAGCTCGCGATACTGATCGAGATGATGAGGCGCGAGGGATACGAACTTTCCGTTGGCATGCCCGAAACAATCACAAGAACAATCGACGATGTGCTCCATGAACCCATGGAACTTCTTGTCATCGACGTCCCTGAAGAATATACCGGTGTTGTTACCCAGCAGGTCGGTATGAGAAAAGGCAAAATGCAGAAGATGCAGAACAACGGCTTCGGCAGGGTACGGCTTGAGTTCAGAATTCCTTCACGGGGACTGATCGGTTTCAGGTCACAATTTCTCACAGATACCCGGGGAACAGGGTTATTGAATCATCTCTTCGACGGATATGAGCCGTGGCATGGCCCTATCTCTAAGAGACAGACCGGAGCACTTGTGGCCGACAGACAGGGGACAACCACTACCTATGCACTTTTTCACCTTCAGCCAAGGGGGACACTTTTCGTCAGGGAAAACACTCCTGTGTATGAGGGCATGATCATCGGTGAGAATTCACGGGCAAATGACCTTGATGTGAACGTCATCAAGGAAAAGAAGCTCACAAACATGCGCGCTGCCAATGCAGACGATGCGCTGCAGTTAGTGCCTCCCAGAATTATGAGTCTTGAGCAGGCGATAGAATTTATCAAGGAAGACGAGATTGTCGAGGTCACACCCGGATCTGTCAGGTTGAGGAAGAAGATACTCGAAGCGAACAAGAGAAAATAGGGATGAAATGAGCTTGCTCCGGTAAGCAAGGGGCAGAACGTTTATAACAGCAGGACACCTTGATGCTTCTCCTTTACCCACCTGTTGCAAAACCATGTGAACCGCCTGCGGGCGTTGCCCGACTGTCAGGCATGCTCGGCAGTCATGGAATTGAACACCGTCTCATAGATGCGAATATAGAGGGGCTCCTCCGTCTCCTCCACAGGCCAATCCCTCCGGAAAAGCTGAATGATACAGAGGGCCTTCCGCAATCGTGCGCGCAACCTCTCTTCCATGAGAGATCCTGTCCTCTACCGACATATCGACCGTTACAAAAGGACAGTCAGAGATTTAAGCCGTATCATAGGTCAGGTTTCCCCATCCGGCACCAGAGTGGGGCTATCAAATTTCGAACACGAAAAACTCTCACCCTTGCGGAGCAACGACCTTCTGACTGTTGCCGAACATCCTGAACTGAATCCTTTTTATCCATATTTCCGATCGAGACTCGAAGGACTCTTCCGCGAGAAGGAACCAGCGTTCGCGGGTATCTCCGTAAACTATCTGAGCCAGGCATTATGCGCCTTTTCGATGGCCGGTTTCATAAGGAGAGAGTTTCCGCGGTTAAAAATCATCCTGGGAGGAGGGTTGGTCACCTCATGGTTAAAGAACCCACGGTGGAAGAATCCCTTCTCCGGGCTGGTAGACCATCTCGTGGCCGGTCCTGGCGAACAGCATCTCCTCTCACTCCTCGGTATAAAAACCGTACAAAAAAAACCACAAAGGCCGGATTATCTGTCTTTGCCGCGGGATGACTACTTTTCACCCGGCTTTATTTTGCCCTACAACGCCTCGACAGGTTGCTACTGGAACAGGTGTGAGTTCTGTCCTGAGAAGGCCGAAGGCAATCCATATGTCCCCATCCCGGTAACGCAGGTTATCACAGACTTGAAGTGCCTTGCAGAAGAGACAGATCCCATGCTTATTCATATTCTCGACAACGCCATAAGTCCGGTACTCCTCGATGCCCTTTCCGCAGACAATATCGGTGTCCCGTGGTACGGTTTCACGCGCATCAGTCAACGCCTTGCCGATCCCGCTTTCTGTGTGGCGCTGAAACGGGCTGGTTGTGTCATGCTCAAACTCGGTATCGAATCCGGGGATCAGGATGTGCTCGACAGACTGCAGAAAGGGATTAATATTGATATGGCGTCCGTCGTCCTCAGGAATTTGAAAAAAACAGGGATTAGTACCTATGTTTATCTCATATTCGGCACTCCGGCCGAGACAGAGGCCGGGGCAAGGAAAACCCTTGAATTTACCGTAAAACACAGAGATAGCATCGACTTCCTTAACCTCGCACTATTCAACATGCCCATTTGCGGGGTGTCCGATCCAGGGATAGAGACAAAAAGTTTTTATGACGGAGATCTTTCCCTGTATACGGATTTTACCCATCCGGATGGATGGGACCGGAAACATGTGCGGCTCTTTCTCGAGAATGAATTCAGGCGACACCCTGCGGTCTCAGCGATACTGAAAAATGACCCGCCGGTATTCACCTCAAACCACGCACCTTTCTTTGTGATGGAGAAGACAGGACTTGGAAAGGGATAAAAAGGGATAAAGAATCCAAAAAGATATGAGGTAAGCCCGTCTCGGGCTGACAATCGGGAATGTCATGCAGGTAGCATTGCGCATGAAGTCCTGAGTAAAATATACGCATGATACAGGTCAGCAGTCTTTCAAAGGCATACGGTATTCAGCCCATATTTGATGACGTTAGTTTTGCGGTGAACTCCGGAGAACGTATCGGACTCGTAGGCAGAAACGGCTCCGGGAAAACGACACTCCTCAGAATGATCGCCGGCGAGGAAAAGCCTGACGCCGGAGTTATCAGTATTCCCAACAATTACAGAATCGGCTATCTTTCCCAGCACCTTATGTTCAGCGAAGATTCAGTCCTGAAAGAGTCTTGCCTCGGCCTTAAACCCTCTGATGACGGTACAGACGAATCTTATAAGGCAGAGTCGATTCTGATGGGACTCGGGTTTTCGGTGGAAGATTTTGCGCGTCATCCCCTTGACCTGTCGGGGGGATACCAGGTCAGGTTGAATCTTGCCAAGCTCCTCGTCTCCGAACCGAACCTGCTCCTTCTTGATGAGCCGACAAACTATCTCGACATCGTCTCGATTCGGTGGCTCACGAGATTCCTGAAGGGCTGGAGTGGAGAAATTATCCTGATAACCCATGAC
>JAGSYM010000287.1 GCA_018262395.1 Nitrospirota bacterium
TAAAAGATGCCGTCCCGGAGTCTGATATCAAGCCGGGCATAATCACGGCAGCCGATAGTTTTGTATGCGTGGATGCTTGTACGCTTTAACTGTTCATATTCGGTATTGACCAGGGGTGCGGGCAATTTCAGTCCGATCTTCACATAATGTGATGAATTGGGCATAAACTTTGAGTCGTACGTGCACAGTCGATCCTTTACGTTATCAAAAGCGGTAAAATCCATTTCTGCAGGCGGCAACATCTCAATGCGTCCATTACCCCAGAGAGAAATATGAAATTCCCGCCCGTCAATGAAATCCTCAACAAGGACAGGTTGATGAAACACGTCAAGAATATAAACAATCCGTTCTCTCAATTCGTCCGGTGACGTAACAACGGCATCAGGTGTTACGCCATAACTGCAGTGCTCTCGGGAAGGCTTCACAATGGCGGGAAAGCACTGCCAGTCATCGATATCCGGAGAATGATAAACACGCCAGTGGGGGGTGGGCACACCGGAGCTTTCCAGCAATTGTTTGACCCGTTGCTTATACCAACAGGAATGCAGCACATCGGGCGGCGAGCCTGTATACGTGAAATGCAATTCCTCCAGCAAACGTGCAGCAAGCGCCTCGCTGTGCGGAACACCGGGAAGATCTTCACACCAGTTAAAAACTATATGCAAGGAGGGATCATAACACCGGAGGTATGCGCCAAGATCAGCGTCAAAAACAGGTACATTGACGACAGGATGCCCTTCTGTTCGAAGGGCTGATTCAAGTTTTGCGGCTTCCTGGAGGGCTAAAGCTCTATCGGCGGGATTCCATGCGCAATCGATGTTATGAAGCAATAAAACCGGTAGATCGGTGCTACCTTTTTTGAAATACATTGTGCACTCCCTCCTTCTCGAAGGCTCGCATGGAGCAGTTATTGATAACCTTCATATTTTCAGAAGTCAGACCGTATCATCCCTGTAAATCGGGATATGGCCTTTGCTCCCGGAAGTCGACAGTGCATAAGCGGTATGCCCTAACAGCCCTACAGAAATTCAGAATTTCTGGGTACAGATTTTAGCAAAAGAACCTGTTGGGCACCCTTTTTTTATATCCTCATTTTCATGTTTTCTATACTATTCCTTAAATCTAATTTTATTGAAGAAATCAAGATATTTTTTATCTTTTTTACATCTTTTTTTTGTTCGCATATTATCGTTTGTTAATTTTTAAAAATTGCTCCAGTTTGCCCTTTTCCTTGAGTACCCTTATCCCCAGTTCATCACGTGTCGCCGGAATGTCAGTTTGTTCGTTTCGCCTCACCAGTACCATTGCATTCGCCGGACATGCAGACACGCAGAGGCCGCAACCGATACACTTCTCGATATCAACTATGGCACTGTCATTTTTTATTTCAAGAGCATGCATAGGACACCGCTCATCTGCGCAGATGCCGCAGCCGGTACAGGTAACGGCGTCGATTCGAGGTTGGAATCCGCTGGCCGCGAAGCCATGGGATAAATTAAGCCTGGTGCGGCATGTCAGAATTATGCAGCAGCAGGGACAACAATTACAGATAAAGCTCGCTCTGTCCGCACTGTTACTGCTGGTATGCACCAGCCCGGCTTCTTCAGCCTGAGTAAGGACACGCTGCGCCTCATCCCTGCTTATTTCACGGGCGTACCGCTGCTCAATCAGAAAGCGAGCGGGCGCATCAAAAAACAAACATACCTCACTTGGAGATTGACACGCACCGACACTGGCACGGCAGGCACAGCGGGCAAGGGCGATAGTGTCCACCTTCTCGATTAACTTTGATACTTCTTCATAGGGATGAATATGGATGGTGTTTTCTACGGTTTGTTCAACAGGAACGACTCGTGCCAGGGGAGTCGGGTCACCCGCGAAAGAAGCTCCGAGGCCGTCTTTGCGATATTTTGTCCAGAGCTTTCCCAGTCTTTTGTGAAAAGGTGTGCCCTTTCCCCGCATCAACGGAAATTCAAACAAACCGGGCACTGTCGGAAGGAGGCCGTAAAACTGCTTGCCATCCTTCTGGCGAGAAAAGATAACTGCCTTCTGTGCCATGAACTCTAATAAATACTCCGTTTCATCCACGGGAATTCCTGCAGCAGACGCAATATCTTCAATCGGCCTCGGTGAAAAGCTCATGTGCACAGCGATTTGCGCCTCCTCCGGTGTGAAGAGAAAGCGGAGGATTTCGTCAAAGGCCTTTGATTTCGGAGCCCCCGAAGGGTGGGTATCAAGTATCTGGCGCAGCTTTTCGTAAACGTCCACTCATGATCCCTTTCTTTAGCGTAAGGAACGCCGATAGGCGCTGATTTCATCCGTAAGCCAGCGTGTCCACTTTTCGATCCCTTCTCCCGTTTTGCAGGACACCTCAATTATTTTGATGAGAGGGTTCAGCTTGATGACCCTTTCTTTCAAGGCGTCCATGTCGAAATCGGCAATACTCAGATAATCTATCTTATTCACTACAAGGACATCGCATACGCTGAATATGAGAGGATATTTAAGAGGTTTGTCATCACCTTCAGGCACACTCAGGATCATCGCTTTCTTATGGGAACCCGTATCAAATTCAGCCGGACAGACGAGGTTTCCGATGTTCTCGATCACGACAAGATCAAGGTTCTGCAAGTCCATTTCATCAAGACCCATTTTGATCATAGTGGCATCCAGATGACAGAACCCTCCCGTTTTTAGCTGGACAGCCGGAACGCCTTCCTTGACTACTTTTTCCGCGTCCACCATAGAGTCTATATCCCCCTCAATTACCCCGATCTTGTACGTATCTTTCATAGTGTGGATAGTATTCAGTATGAGACTTGTCTTTCCTCCCCCCGGGGAAGCCATTAGGTTCAGCATAAAAACTTTATGCACGCTGAGTTCATCCCGGATTTGATCTGCAAGGTCTGTGTTATCAGACAGGATATCTTCCTTAAT
>JAGSYM010000288.1 GCA_018262395.1 Nitrospirota bacterium
CAACAAATCGGATATCAAACCTGAATCAAAACCAGCCTTGGGAGAAATTGCCGCGCTCATGAAAAAAGAGACCAATTTGAAGCTTCACGTGGTAGGACACACGGACAACGTCGGCGGCTACGAATCGAACATAGCCCTGTCCAAACGGAGAGCCGATGCGGTTGTAGTAGCGCTCACAACGCAGCATGGTGTTGCTTCAAACCGCTTGACAGCTAATGGGGTGGCATATCTTGCACCAGTGGCTGTCAATACTACCGAAGAAGGACGTGCTAAGAACAGACGAGTGGAGCTTGTTCCACGATAAAGGTCAAAAGCGAACGGAAGAGAAGCCCGAGGGGAAGGAATTGTTGCATTTTCACTTTCCCCGCGTCATAATTTGTTTGTCCCATGCGCGACCATTGTCATGACATTTCCAAAACTGTCCTTCATCCGGAGTTGCGAGGACTCTGGAATGGACCCGTTTGGGCAAACACACCGTTTCTCGATATCAATTGCTACAGACCGGAAGGTACTTCACACCGGCCGCTTGTTCGATGTAAGCTGCTCTATGACGAAAGTCAGGTTTACGGACTGTTTTTAGTCCGGGACCGGTATGTGCGATGTATCCATACTGGTTTTCAGGCCCCTGTCTACGAGGATAGCTGTGTAGAATTATTTCTGCAGCCGAGGGTTGACAAAGGCTACTTCAATTTCGAGTTCAACTGCGGCGGGGCCTTGCTCGCTTCCTACGTGACGGATCCGACCAGGATCGACGGGCGAGTGGCAGAGGCTGCACCGCTTTCCCTGGAGGAGGGTCGGCAGGTGGCGGTCTATCACAGTCTTCCCTCCATTATTGAACTTGAGATGGAGGATGAAATCATATGGTCACTGGAGTTCGGCATCCCCTTCGCACTGCTAACGGCCTATGTGGGGAGTCTCGGAAAGGTGGAGGGGCAGGAGTGGCGGGGTAATCTGTACAAGTGCGGCGACAGGACCTCCCATCCCCACTGGATCTCGTGGTCCCCTCTGAGCGATCGGGACTTCCATTCACCGAAAGATTTCGGTGTGCTGCGATTCATTCCGTGAGTACAGCCAATTGACATGAACAAGATGAAAATACTTATAGTTACCGATGATAGTATAATTATGAACTTATTGAGCCGGTGAAGTGGGAAGGGTTTTTGCTGTTGTAGCAGAAGAAATAAAAAAACTTGCGGAAAAAACTGCTGACGCCACTTCTCAAATAGGCGTGATGATCCAAGGCATACGGGATGAGGTGCAAAAAACCATAAGACAATGGAGAGGGCTACTGGAAGTTACAGGCTCTCATGGGTGAATTTAAGGTAAACAACGATAGATATAAGACGATCTAATATGTTCCCCGGAATAGGGGACATATCAAAGACTTGAAAAAAAGGACGTCCTGCTTTAAGAGAAAACAAACAGGATGTCCTTTAAAATAGGGATTACTCCAGATTGAATTTTTTGAGGGCTGCTTCAACATTTTTTCTGCTACCCTGGACTTTATTTATGATTTCTCTTCCTAATTCTTCAGTCAAAACCTTTTTTTCTATTTTTTGTTCAAGTTCCTGGATATAGCCGGAAAGCATGTCGTAATCATTTCTCGCGGAGGTCACAAAAGTTCGCAGCTCTTCTATGAGCATATTGATGTGTTCCGCGAGATCTTTGAGATCATCCCGCTTTCTCAGCTTAACAACTACGTTCAGATTTCCCTGTGTTACCTGGAGCAAAGACTTCTTAAGACGATATAATGGCCCGGCGACCTTGTGAGAAATGAATATGCTCACTGCTCCGAATAATAGAAAAGCTCCCCCGATTCCTGGCCAGACCTTACCGTGGAGAAGGAGCAACATCTTTGCTGCTTCGGCTTTTTCTGCCAGAGGGTAATCGAGCGAAAGCGTAAGTATGTAGGGGGCGAAAATAACGATGACAAAGATAAAGGTGTAGGTCAGGAGAAGAAGTAGGGTTAGAAGCAAATACTTTGTCTGAAGCTGCTTATGGATATAATAATTTTTCCGTTTTTGATGGTTATCTTTCATGGTTATTTTCCTTCGGTCGTGAATTTGTTTTCACGTAATGTCAGGAGCGTGTGCTTGGAATCCTTTGCGCGAGCTGTCAGAACGAAACCTGTGCTGCTAGTGGAATAGCCTTCTATGGAATAAAGCTCTTCTCTCATCTGTTTACAAAGGCTCGAAGGGAAAACGCTTTGTCCTTGTTCGTCGGTACAACCGGTAAAATCGATACTGTCAGGATACCTACCGTTGCCAAGCATGTAATCAAAAAGTGACCGTCCAGCGTCATCGAGTACGCCGCGGGCGACGGTAACTTGTGCCATGCGGATGTAAGATGTGTAGATTTTTGTTGCGATTAATACAAGAACCATCAGAATGATCAGGGCTATGATCAATTGTATGATAGTGAGCCCGGAAAATCCCCGTACTATTTGTATCCCCGATGTTGACTTTTCTTTAATGTTTTTGCCCATTTCCATATAACCAGATTATTAGGGGAGTATAGAAAATTTGATTTTGCATGTCAAGGGAATTAATGATGATCATAAAAAAGGACGGTAAGAAGGTCGAGAACAGCTAAATATATTCCTGCCGATAGTAAAAAGTGTTTTGCGAACTATGTTCCTTATAGCCGATGATGTTGTAAATGTTTTATGCTCATACTTTCACCGCGTGATTGCGAATATTATGGTACAACCGTATCAATGAAATTATGATAACATTTTCAGGGTGACAGAAGAGAAAATGGATAGAGAGAGGTATTTCTGATTATCCAGAATAATACAACTACACCCAGATAAATCCAAATCAGGGAGGCTGGCATATCGGGAGTCGATGAAGATTGCTTGGATTGAAAAAAATATGAACGCAGCAAAAGATACATTAATAATGGTATTGATAAAATCAACAAAGGATTCAGTTTGACACGCAAGGAGCCACAGCCGGGACAATAAAGACCGGTTATCGTATGAAAAGGACAAGGGGCATAGAGAAATGAATCGGCAGGATTAAAGGTATAGAGCAAACAGATGGCGGCTAAGCCTGTTACCGAGATAAGCAGCGGCCTTACCCGGCGAAAATTGTTTCCTTTCTTTCTTGCGAGGATACA
>JAGSYM010000289.1 GCA_018262395.1 Nitrospirota bacterium
TTCCTGCAAAACCCTCTTGTCGTCCTCCACGTGTTCGAGGACATCACATAGGGTCACCAGAGATGCGTCGTTCGAAAGTATCTTTGATAGGTCTCCGGCATCTGTCAAAATCAGGTCCTCGTAGCCGAACTTTCTGCAGGAATCGAGGGCCTTCTCTGACATGTCAACACCAATACACGAATTGCTAAAGCTTGACCAGACCGCAAAATTACCGCCCCCGCCGCATCCTATATCATAGAGTTTTCCGTCCCTCGAGAACCCTGTTAAGGCCTTCTTCAAAACCGAGAAGAAAATAGCCCTGCGGCTTTCATACCACCAATGATTCTCTTCATTCTGTGCTATGAAATCATATACCTCTTCACGCATTTTGGGTTCCGGTAACCATCAGAATTCCATGAGCAAAGTTCTTCAGGACTGTTGATCTCCCGTTCCTGTCCGGATGTTCAGAGGACGTATGCATAGCCATCGAACCGGAAAGGAGCTGCCGTATTCATAATGAAAAAGAACCGGTTTTTCAATCCAAAGTTCAGTAATGCAAAAAACATGCCCCATTCTCAGGGACTTAAAAGGCGTGTTTTATCAAATACATAGAAAAGAGAAGGGAATTCTAATGATCAGTTGACAATCAGTAGTGGTCAATAATTTTCAATAGTGAGTGAAAATACTTCTTCTTTGTTTGAGAACCCTTACAAGTACCGGGTTGGAAGAAACTAACCGCTTGCAAGTCCATGAATTTCTTGGGATATTGAGTTTGTCGATTGTCTTGAGAACAGTCTCAAACCGTCGGCCATGCGTCCTATGAGTGTACCCAGACAGCCCTTCCTCAAAAGATGAGCAACGGATGTGAACGTCCATCTTGAGAAAGGCTGATGTGATATGTCATAAGGATAAGAGAGAAGATGCATGCGAGGGCGAGTCAAATGGGCCTGAGAATATCTCATGCTAAAGAAAAAGAAACCATCGAAGATTTTGGAGAGCAATGGCTTCGATATCGTGATAACGAAGGCTATTACGGTTCTCTTGAGTTATTTTCAGATATCCTTGGCCCACTTCTGTCCCCTGATCACTTCAAAGATTGTCGTGTTGCCGAAATTGGCAGCGGAGCAGGAAGAATTGTCAATATGCTGCTTGAGGCTGGAGCCCAGCATGTGATTGCTCTCGAACCCTCTGATGCTTTTAAGATATTGCGTGAAAATCTCAGGCAGCCCGAGAGGGTAACGTGTCTCCAGACAACCGGTGATCAGTTACCTGTTTATGGCGATCTTGACTATATTCTTTCAGTGGGTGTCTTACATCATATACCTGATCCGAAACCGGTCGTGCAAGCCGCTTTTAAGGCGTTACGCCCCGGAGGACGGTTGTTTGTCTGGGTCTATGGGAAAGAAGGCAACGAGCTCTACCTTGCCTTGATCAGACCTCTCCGTATGTTCACGAAACACCTGCCCCATACTATGCTGGCAGGCCTGGTGAGGTTCATCGACTTGCCATTGGTACTGTATATGAAATTGTGCCGCCACATTTCGCTGCCCCTGAGAGAGTATATTCTATCAGTGCTTGGGAAAATGGATCCCCGTAAACGGCGACTGATCATCTATGATCAACTGAATCCCTCCTATGCGAAGTATTATACTCGTTTTGAAGCTGAAAAATTGCTTTTCGATGCGAACTTTAGAGACGTCAGGGCTCACCACCGTCACGGGTATGGTTGGTCCGTTATTGGAACAAGACCCGAATCCGGAGACCGCTAAACTGGTCCTCCGGTCACACTTCTCAAAATGGAAGCAAATGCCCCTTTGAGTCTGGCTGCCAAAAGCCCCCTTGCCGACGCGAGAATAGTGTTCGGTTGTCCCGCAATTCTTTTCTTATCGAGTGCTTTTGAATCCCAGAGGAAGAGATACACGGATGATTCCCTGTAGATAGTTTGGCATTATTGTTGCATATCGGATACTTACCCGGCAACCTGAAAGGTTGTGAATTATTGTGAAAAACAGGCGTCTCAGAGTCTACATACAGGTATTATTCATCGCATTAGCCATCCTCTGGATGTTTCATGAGATGGGTGGAAGGTTCTATCTGCCGCTTTCCGAACCTGATGAAGCTGCATGGATTTACTCGGGATATTATTTCAACCTTTATTTCCTGAAGTTCGATCTTTTTCACAAGGACTGGCAGGATTATGACGCATACGATCACCCGCCCCTGGTTAAATACATCGTCGGTGGAACGCTTTTTCTCAAGGGATATGTGTTCGATTCCCTTGATGCGAAAAGGATGTGGCAGCATATCCCTATGAATCAATATCTCGCCTATTACGGAATCATGAAAAGTCAGGTTCCGGAGAATGCGCTGCTTTTAACAAGATCGGTCATCTTCATTTTTGCCTTCCTGTCTGTGGCTCTGTTATACATCTTTCTCAGAACCTTTTACGGAATACTGCCTGCCATCGCTGCCACGTCACTCTTGATAACTAATTCTACTTTCATTAGACTTTCGACGCAAACCATTGCCGATCCTGTGCTCCTTTTCTTCTTCACCCTCTTTCTTCTATTATCCGCGCACTATCTAAAGTCCGGCAATAATATCACCCTCTTTCTGGGATTCATTTTATCTTCTCTTACGTTATTAACGAAACTGAACGGGTTGATATTGCTATTCGCATTAGGCTTTGTTTTGGTGATCAAGAATAGGTTCTCCATTTCAAATTACAACGGAAAGCTCTTGATTTTCGGTTTTAGCACTTTCCTCCTAATGACGGTACTTTTAAACCCTTTTTTTCTCAACTCTGGAATTCATGGATTAGTCAAAATGTTTGAGCACAGAATTGCCCATCTGCATTTTCAACAAGAGACATTCGCCCCCGCTGCCCTGCTTTCGATCGGCGAAAGAATCAAATCAGAGATCGCAATGATCTTTTTCAGGTCTTCGCTATT
>JAGSYM010000290.1 GCA_018262395.1 Nitrospirota bacterium
TGATTTGTTTAAACAGGAAGGGATCAGTGGTAATATAAAGTGAAATAACATCCGTCACTTCTATCCCGGCAAGCACAAGGGCGGTAAGCGCAAATAGCATTGCAGCCTTGCTGTGGTTTTTGGCTACTGTCATAGCAGCGACACTGATAAACAGTATGGCTGCGGTAAAAGCAAGGACTATCTCAAGCATATCTGCATAGCTCCGAACCCATCAATTTACGCTTATCCTCTGATGAACATACGGAGCGCCATCAATGAGTTCCAGTACCCAGTCGACAATCTGATTTCTCCTTGTTTCAAAGCGTTCAGGCGTCCAATCACCAAACCTATTTTCTTCCCAGCCAGGTCCCTGTCCGAGGCTCTCTTTGAAATGTTTAAGCTTCTGTTCAATTGCACTTGCCATCCGGTTTCCCTTTTTCTTTTCTGACAAGATCATTCTTTCAAGCAAATAGATATATTTGTAATCATTTATCCCCTCTCTTATTATCTCCCAGAGAGGCGTTGAGAGGATATCCCCTTTTTCTCCGGGATATGCCACCATACCCTCAGCACCATCAAGGACAGTAAACGGATTACCATTGCATCCCTGGCTCATCTGAAACGTCCAGGGCACAACTCCTTTTACGCCCCATCTCCACGCTCCAAACCCGAATATATATCTCGTATAAGATAGGTTTTTCCCTTTTAGCGCACTATTTGGGTATATCCACCACTCGTTGCCTCTTGACCGCATTCCTCCGGCATCATGGTCTTCATCCGGAGTTCCAGTGCATACAATATCAACCTCAGGCCATGATCTTGTAATCAGGGTCCTGAATCCTCTTTCTCTTAGAATCCTGTTCAATTTTTTCCCTGCTTCCACCCTCGCCCGGTCACCGGCATCAGGTTCATCAACCACCTGAACAACCAATTTTTCTTTTGGGATACCCAATTCTTTCGCCATAGACTCATACCTGCTAAGCAGATCATGAAGCCTCCTGATTGCTACTTCCTCATTGTAACTCAATATGCTTCCGGGATGTTTTGTTTTTGCTGTCTGAAGCAGATGTCCTATATACCAGCAGAAAGGACCGGGGAAGTTGAGTTTTTTGTATGCCTTGAGGCTCTCCTTGAGGCTCTCCAACACGGGCTGACCACGGGTGTCCGTCTTAAAATAGAAATAGGAATGGGGATAGATGACGGTCATCCCATGGTCTCTGAGGTCCTGATAAAGCTGAAACCCGCGCTGTTTCAGTAACGTTCTTTCCACTTCTGTCCATTGTTGGTTGTCCAGTTCGTAGAATGCATAATCCATCATCATGCCGTACTGGATATCCGTATCGCTCAGACGGAGGGGGAGCACCCGGACATGAAACGGGATTTCCTTCGCTCGGCCGAACTGCGGCTTGATCGTGATAACACCATTATACTCTCCGGGGACAGCATCAGATTTTGCCTTCACCGTGATCCAGTAAGTCTGCGTCCGATTCTCCGGAATCACCACATCCTTAGGTTCAATGATCCTGGGAGCGAGGCGATAAGAGACAGTCTTGACGCTGCTTTCAGATTTAACGACCTCTGTCAGTTCTGTGAGGGCGCCAATCCGTAACGAATCTGCTCCAAGGGTCCCCTTTTCCCCCTTCAGAGCGGACATCTCCACCCCGACTCTTCCGAGGTTTCTCAAGGCATGTATAGAGAAGGTAACGGACCGGTACTCTGCTGCGGCAATTTCCGTACTCATTTCGCTGATCTGATCTGACTGGCCTGGCAGGTCATCGTTATAGACCCGTGAAAGGGGATTACTTTGAAAAAGGAGATAGTCCACTTTTCCGGGAGTCGTCCTTTTCAAGTCTTCCTGAAGAAGTGTTGACTGTAACTTGCTGTCAACGCGTGTAAAAAGTGGGCGTTCAGCCTTACGCTCCGATGGCTCGAAGGTCCGGGCGATATCATTTCGCATCACTTCTTTCGTTGTCTGTGCAAGCGGCCGTCGCTGGCCGTCGTAGACTTTGATTACAATACGGTACCTTCCTTCTGGGATGTTGTAGAGGGCCTCCCGGTCGAAATCGCCATGTGTCAGAGGTATGTCGAACCCGAGATTATCCCCTGAGCTGTCAAGATGTGAAATGGTATCTTCGGACAGCAACCTGTCGTTATGGTAGAGTTCGCCGTGTACCACGAGTCCTGACGTTGTCTTGATTTTGGGAAGGATCTTGAAAGCGACGATCACCATAGATCTCATCTCGATACGGTCAAGGGAGATGACCCTGTCTCTGACAACATAGGAAACAATCTCGATTTTACTTCTGTTGCCTGAGTTGCCAGAAAACAAGCACGCCGCTGAACCTATGATTACAGCTGTCAAAACAATGAACAATCTTAGCAATGAATTGATGTTCATTTCAAAAGGACAATTTTCATGGCGCATGATTCAATCAGTCACCATGCCATTGTTATCACCAATATAATTATGCTGGTAAATGTTCTTCTAAAAGAGGGAGAAAATCATTTATGAATTTTTCAGCCCTTGACTCAGCTTCCTGCAATGGCAGCTCATGAGAGACAGGCACTGATACTCTTACTACAGCCGCGTTACTCTTTTGGTGAAACAAAAAGTTTATCATCGTAAACATTCTCAATCTATACTCGCCAGAAACAAGTTTTCGATTAATAAAAAAACAGTAATAAACTAATTCCTTCCTATCGCCTTTTTCATTAAGAAATTCATTGAATTTTGCTTCGCTCTTTGCTCCGACCTTTACCTGTTTTGCCTTCATCCAATGATATCCCCAGCCTTCCTCTACATAACGCGGTGATTTGATTCTTTTTGCCTCGTTTTGGTTCTCCCAGTACCCCACAAAAACATGGATCGGTTGGTCCTCCCTATTTCCTGTATAGACCCGGGCGATACTGGTATCTGCCGTTGGTTCATCAAAGGCTATCTTCG
>JAGSYM010000291.1 GCA_018262395.1 Nitrospirota bacterium
CTCTCTCCTGAAGACATGCTGGTCCATCTCTGTATCCACTTATATAATCATGGCTATGAAAATACTTTTGTTTTAAGGGGCCTCTGTGATATTTCTGGAATATTACGGCACTATGAGGCTGAGATTGACTGGAAATTGCTGGGTGATGAGCTCATGAAACACGGAATCGAAAAACAGGTTCATTCCATGTTATATCTGGCGAGGGAATTTTATGACCTCAAAGAAAGTTCTCTACCGCTGATAAGCCTGAATCAGGCTGACCACCGGTTTCTCAAAATCCTGGAGAAGAGTCTCGCTGATCAGGGTAATGGTTCGATAAATCTGCATCTTCTGAAGTCGATGGTATTTGATACCTTTCTGCAGAAGGCTAGATACCTCTTGCCCCAAATATTTCCTTCACGGGAAGAAATGGCTAAAAGATACCCTGTCTCGCCTTCCTCGAAGATGATTTTTTTTTATTACCTGCTCCATCCTTTTCACCTTATGGCAAAATATGGAAAATCTGCTGTAGAAATATTGAGGACAAGGGCGGGCAAAAACGGAAGAGAATAGCAGTGTAGCGTGAACCATGAGCATGAACAGAATTAAATAAGGTAAGATTTATCACAGGAAGAAAATGGCTTATTGCATAGAAACACAGGATCTGTCGCAGCGTTTTTCGATTCTCAAGAGCTATCGAGACCTTTTTTTGCATCCCTTTCAAAAGAAGGAAATTACTGCGCTGAGTGAGGTAAACATCAGCATCCGGCAGGGAGAGCTTTTTGCTCTCCTTGGCCCGAACGGGGCTGGAAAAACCACGCTCATAAAGATTTTGACCACGTTAATTCTCCCTTCATCCGGCAAAGCCTTCGTGAATGGATTGGATGTCACAAAGTACGGCAGGGAGGTGAGAAGAAAAATAGGGTATGTGGTGAGCGATGAGAGGAGCTTTTACTGGCGGCTGACAGGCAGGCAGAACCTGAGGTTTTTTGCGACACTCAATAATCTTGCTGCAGGGGATGCTGCAGTGAGGATACGGAGCTTACTCGGGATTGTGGAGCTTGAACAGGATGCGGACAGGATGTTCAAGGATTATTCCACGGGGATGCGCCAAAAACTCGCCATAGCAAGGGGTTTGCTGACAGATCCCGATGTTATATTCATGGATGAACCCACAAAGGCCTTGGACCCGATTACCGCGCATAATATTCGTAAACTCATACGAGAGAAGGTCATCGGGGAACAGAAGAGATCGGTACTGTATGCAACGCATAATCTGCAGGAGGCCGAGGAATTGTGCGACCGTCTGGCGATTATCAGCAAGGGTTCTATAGAGTATGTCGGCACCGTGGATGCGCTCAAAAAGAAGTACCGGCACGATGCGCGTTATATCATCAGGATAAGAAATGCAGATAATGATTTAATCGGGAGGATTGAAGCGATTCCCTCGCTTCAGAAGATTTCAGCTCATGCAAGCGGTTCATCATATGAATATGTCGAGTTTGAAACTCTGCCTGAAACAAACAACGGGGACCTGTCGCAGATCATCGGGAGCATTGTAAAAATGGGAGGAAACATCACCTCTCTGTCTGAGAAGGAACCTACACTGGAGGAGGTCTTTTCGAAGGTCGTGCTCAAATAATGGTGAAAACAGAAATGATTGCATCGATGAAAAAGCCGCTCTTTTTTCTCTGGAGAGATTTCATTGAGGAAACGAGTTATAAGCTGTCCTTTGCCATGCAGATTTTTGGGATATTCAGCTCGACCCTTGTCTATTTCTTTCTCTCAAAACTTTTCGGAGATGCCGGTTCTCATTACCTCAAACCGTATGGGGGGAACTACTTCTCGTTCGTGCTCATTGGTGTCGCATTTTTCAGCTATCTCGGTGTATCAGTGCAGGGCATTTCAAGCAGCATCAGGGAAGGACAGACCCTGGGCACCCTTGAGGCACTGCTGGTCACGCAAACAGAGATTCCCACCATCATAGTTTCCTCATCGCTCTATAGTTTTCTCTGGGCCACTTTCAAGGTTGCCGTGTACCTGTTTCTGGGTATAGCGGTATTCGGCATTGATATAGGACAGGCAAATCTCACAGGGGCTTTTGTTATTCTGGTCTTAACGATCACCTCTTTTACGAGTGTCGGCATCATCTCAGCAAGCTTTGTTATGGTGTTAAAAAGGGGTGATCCGGTCGGCTGGTTATTCACCGGTCTGTCGGCCTTGCTCGGGGGATTATATTATCCTGTATCGGTCCTGCCGGAGTGGTTACGGTATGTATCGTATCTCCTGCCGGTAACCTATGCCTTGGAAGGCATGAGGCTGGCGCTCCTAAAGGGTTATTCGCTTCATGAGCTGTTGCCTAACATTATAGCGCTGGTCCTGTTTTCCTGCATCATGATACCCCTCAGTATTGCAATCTTCGGATACGCTGTCAAAAGGGCAAAGAAAGAAGGCAGCCTGACACAGTACTAGCCAGGGAAGAGCTTCAGTTTTTTTCCTGCCTGTTAATTTATGAGGTGGTGCGAGAGAGGGGAGTTGAACCCCTACGAGTTGCCCCACTGGATCCTAAGTCCAGCGCGTCTGCCAGTTCCGCCACTCTCGCATGCCTTCAATAATAAAGTTTTTTCAGCCATTTTGTCCAACCGGAATTCCACTCGGAAAACAAGTGATAGAAAGTATTGGAAAGCACAGAAAATATGCTATCAGGCAGAAATTATATGCCATATCCTGTAAGGTGAAATTTGACTATGCACCATTCCTGCACGCTCGGGTTCCATACCGTCTGACTATTTTACAAATTATCGATCAAATACCTTAATCCAAAGGCTGAACCCCGCCATAACAACACCTGGTATCTTCAGACTATATCCTAAAATGAGGATTTCCGACTTTTGATTACCAGGACCAAGGCACCCCTTGCTGCAGCGGGACCATTAAATGCCACTTTTCCTTCGAAACCTATAAAAACATTTCGTCCAAAGAAAAATGGAAGCCCCCAGTCAAATCCATTGCCTAACAAGGTCCCGCCAATATCATCGAACACCATATTGGACGAACTGAAGAGCCTGTTAGCGTTTCCTATCCGGAATGACACCTCACCGCTTGGCGACCCGAAGGCACCTACATTGGTTGCGGAAAGGGTTGTTGTCGACGCCGGACAGAACCAGACAGAATTGGGGAAAGGGCAGTTTGGAAGCAGGCCTGTAGAGGGAGGGACAAAAAAAAGCCCGTTCGACCCACTGTCAATGAAACTGCTGTAAGAGATGCCGTTGAAGTCCGTAGTGAATTCTCCGAACTGGTTGGCGGGATACGCCGTCACTGCAGAGGGCATGTTATTGGAGCGGGTGCCGATTCCGAGCACAAGATTGCCATTGAGCGAAGACGACCCCTCCGGAGGCACGCCCGGAAGCTGCACTATCAGTCCATTGTTGTCTTGCGGCAAATGGAACACCGGATTCTGGACCTGCCTGGAAAGAGCTATCACGGTTCCGCTGCACTGAGTTCCATTACAGGAGTAATATATCCCGTTATTAGCAATGATTTCACAAAGAGGACCGCAGTCTTCAGCGAAGAAGCCAATCCCGAGTATTCCGTTGAATCCGGCATCCTCCGGACTTAGATTTGCGTTTCGGCAATTAA
>JAGSYM010000032.1 GCA_018262395.1 Nitrospirota bacterium
CCTTCCTTCATGGTTTCCACCACGCCCTTTTCGACTGCGGGCCTGTATTGCTGCGGGATGACGCCGCCAACAATTTTATCAGCAAATTCGTAGCCTCCGCCTCTCGGCATTGGCTCTATTGCCAACCAGCAGTCACCATATTGCCCGCGGCCACCCGACTGTTTCTTGTATTTCGCCTGGGCCTTTGCAGGTACTTTAATGGTTTCCCGGTAAGGTACTTTGGGTGTTTTCATGAGAACATCAACCCCGAATTTTCTCTTCAGTCTTTCAAGGGTAACCTCGAGGTGAACCTGACCCATTCCTGAAAGGAGCATCTCCTTGGTTTCATCGTCTCTCTGGAATCTCAGGGTTGGATCCTCCTCAAGAATTCTGTGAAGGCCTGTACTCACCTTTTCCTCATCGCCTTTACTCTTCGACGCTATAGCGTAAGAGATGATAGGATCGGTGAATTTAACCTTCGTAAAAACTATAGGATGAGATTCATCCGATAAGGTATCACCGGTCAACGTTTCTTTCAGCTTTGCCACGACTCCTATTTCTCCGGTGCCTATTGTTTGGGCGGGTATCTGTTTCTTCCCCTGGAGATAGAAGACCTGGCCGATTCTTTCCTTTGCCCCAGTTGACGTATTCAGGATATTGGAATCAGCCTTCAGAGATCCTGAAAAAACCCTGAAAATGGAAAGCCTCCCTGCGAAAGGGTCTGCAATTGTCTTAAAAACATATGCTGATAACGGTTCTGTATGCAGAGGCTTTCTTTCAACCTCTTTCCCGTCTTTCGGGTTTTTCCCTTTGACAGGGGATATTCTTGCCATTTCCGAAGGAGAGGGCAGGCAAAGGATTACGTTATCAAGAAGCTGGGACACCCCGGTCGTCCTAAGAGCAGAGCCGCATGTTACAGGAATAAACCTCTTTGTCAGGGCACCCTCTTTTATCCCTTTTATAATCTCCTCGTCTGTAAGAGTACCACCCTCAAGGTACTTCTCGAGCAGTGCATCATCAGATTCAGCAATTTTTTCGATAAGTTTTTTCCGGTATTCCTCGGCTTCCGGAATCATATCAGCTGGTATCTCGGATTCTTCGGGCTTGCCTTTTTCAAGATTAAGGGCCTTCATTTTCATGAGGTCAACAATACCTCTGAAACTTTCGCCCGAGCCTATCGGGAGTTGCAAGGGTAAGGCATCTTTTCCAAAAGATTTCTCAACTTCTCCCAATGCCCGCGAAAAGTTTGCGTTTTCTTTGTCCATTTTATTGACAAAAATCATTCTTGGTATTTCGAATTCAGACGCATACTTCCAGATCTTCTGTGTTTCTGCCTTCACCCCCGACAGTGCGCTGACGATGACAACTGCTCCATCAACACCCCTCAGGCAACCCCTTGTATCTTCAAGGAAATTTATGAATCCGGGAGTATCAACAAGGTTTATCCTGAAACCATTCCAGGTGCAAAACGATATTGCAGAGCTGATAGTTATCTTCCTTGCGATTTCTTCTGGTTCATAATCGGTTGTTGTCGTACCATCGTCTACTCTTCCAAGCCTGTCAATTGCACCAGAAGCAAAAAGCATTGCTTCAACAAGCGAGGTTTTTCCGGCACCTCCGTGTGCAATAACTGCAACATTCCGTATTTTATCCAACTCAAAGTTTGCCATACATTCCCCCTCTATTCTGAAATTATGGTATATCTGCCAGGAAAGGTCGTCAGAGAAGAATAATCGTTATTTACCCCTGATTACTTATCTTTCACTCTGCCAATATTTCCTGTATCACAGGCTTGTCTGTAATCTTTCTGTTTCCCCTGCCGCTCCAGATCTTGACTGAGAAAAAAGATAAAACGCACGCGGCGAATCCCGAAATCGCGGAAATAGTATCCGGGTCATGACTTACAAAAAAAGCACTCAGGACCTCCCTGCCGATTACTGCTCCAATCACGAGGGCAAGGGCCGGAATTCCGTAGACAATCAAAGAACCTCTTAAATAGGTATTTGATTTCATTGTAATGATAACCTTTTGTCCAACTTGTGCATGAATTGGATTCAGGGCTTCAATCGTCATCGACTCTCCTGATGGTCTGCATGTCTTCAATGAACATCCGTCACAGGCGCTTTTTTTAGGTACGGCAACTGTGGCATTGAAACCCTCAACATGCTCGATAACGCCAATCTCTTCCATAATTGCAAATTTTACCACAACAGGTCTTCAAAAGTCGCGACGATGGGTAGTCCCCGCCACCTTTGAATCCGGTTTGACAAACAGAACTGTCTTTATATAGGTTATAGCAAATTATTTTCAGCATTTAGCCCTCATTTTGCATAAGAAAGGTCTGACTAAGTGGAAACAATACGCATTCCAAAGATCATTCAGGATACTGTCGGCGGGCTACTTCTCCGCGCCAAGACAATAGGGTTTGTCCCGACAATGGGGGCACTGCACGAGGGTCATCTCAGTCTGGTCAGAAGAGCAAGGCAGGAGAACGATACGACGGTTATCAGTATATTTGTAAACCCCCTCCAGTTTGGGCCTGCTGAAGATTTCCACCGGTATCCGCGGGACATCGAGGGAGACACCGAAAAGCTTGCGAAAGAAGCGGCCAATATCCTTTTTATGCCTGATGCCCCCCTGATGTTTCCTGAAGGTTTTTTAACCCGTATCGAGGTGGGGAAGATTTCAGACAAGCTGTGCGGATTTTTCAGGCCTGGTCATTTCACTGGCGTTGCAACAGTTGTAGCAAAACTCTTTCACATTGTGAAGCCCACAAGGGCGTATTTTGGCCAGAAAGACTTTCAGCAGGCCATCATCATCGGAAAAATGGTGAGGGATCTCAATATGGATGTCGATGTAGTCATATGTCCGACCATCAGAGAAAAAGATGGCCTTGCCATGAGTTCAAGGAACGCGTACCTTAGGCCGGAAGAAAGGAAGTCATCGGTGGTTCTCTACCGGAGTCTCAAAGAGGCGGCTGATCTCCTTACATCTGGTATAATAAATATTGTCTATCTCAAAGAGATGATGCATAAGAAGATTTTGGAAGAGCCTGCTGTCTCAAGCATTGATTATGCAGGATTCTATGATCCGGAAACCCTTGAGGAAATATCCACGATCCAGAGTGATGTGCTGCTTGCAGTTGCAGCAAAAATAGGGAATACGCGGCTTATAGACAACATCCTTGTCAACATGAGGAAGGAGAGGTAACCTGAATGCTTCAAAGAGTTCATATCCAGATACTTGACAACCCGACCGAGGGAGTCCTCTTTGATGATAATACAACGGAAATATCAGGGACGAATAAAATCCTTACTGAGGAACTGTCCCATGAGATGAACTATTTTTATCCATCTGTCGTTTACGTCGAATATGTTGATCTTTTTATGGATGGGGAAGAAGAGTTTGATGATATCAAGGAGCTTTTGCAATTAGGGGCCTTAAATACCCCTGTTGTTCTTATTAATGGCGTGCTCAAGGTCCATGGTGGCATACCTGCTTCCGTGATACGAAGAGAAGTGGATAAACTCCTCTCCGAAGGACTTATTCACTGAACGGTGACGGGATACAAAAGAAACCTGTAACCGTTACCCATATCTCTTATTTTTCAGGAGTGTTTTCACGGTTGGAAATTGACGCATATCTGTGTGGGGAAGGAAGAGGGCAGACACGTATTCATCCATAAACCTTCGTGACACAGACAATTCCACATTTGTCATTTTCCCGGCTATCTCTTCTGCTTCTTCCCTCATTTCCTGGGACAAAAGGCAGAAATATGCTCCAGCGATTGCCGTATTGCCGAGGAACCGGAATTTTTCTCTTGGGACATCAGGCAGCATACCGAGAACAATTGCCTTTTCGATATTCAGGTAATTTCCGAAACCACCTGCAATACAGATCCGATCAATGTCATTCAGCGTTAATCCGACCTTTTTCACGAGCAGGGAAACTCCTGCGTACATTGCTGCCTTTGCCCTAAGGATATTTTCCATGTCTACTTCTGTGAGGACAATATCCCTGCCCTCATTGCTGGAAATGAGAAATTCAGGTCCTTCAAAACCATCCCGAATTCTCGTTGTGGTGATCCCTCTGATGAATTTCCCTTTCTGGTCTATCACGCCGGTGAGAAACATCTCTGTAATTGCGTCGATCATTCCTGACCCGCATATTCCGATTGGTGTACTGTTCCCGATTATGCCAAGACTTGGTGCGAATGTCCGGGGATCGATTGTTATGGATTCCACGGCACCCTCTGTAGCCCTCATGCCATGTCGTATCCCGCTTCCTTCAAAACAGGGGCCGGCAGAGCACGCAGCTGTAACAAGCCATTCGTTGTTACCGATAACGATCTCTCCGTTCGTCCCGATGTCCATAAAAAGCGTTATCCCGCTCTTCTTATGCATATGTGAAGCGAGAACCCCTGCCACAACATCACCGCCGACGTAACTCGCCACGCAGGGAACTGTATATATGGGAACCTGTTTGCCGACATGCAATCCTGCTGCATTTGCCTTCCACAAGGGAAAGAAATTCAGGGTTGGAGTATATGGTTCTTCCCTGATATATCCGGGGTTAAGTCCCCAGAAAAGGTGGGTCATTGTTGTATTCCCGGAGATAACGACCGACTCAATATCTCCTCTTTCTATAGCGTGTCTTTCGATCATTGGCGTCAGGAGGTTATTCATGTCGGTCACAACGGTATCCTGTAATTCATTGAGTCCACCGGTTTCTGCAGCATACATCATTCTCGTGATGACATCATCACCGTAACGGATTTGCGAATTGTAGGTTGACCCCACATCCACGAGGGAGCTATCTGCGAGATTCACGAGATACATTACGATTGTGGTTGTCCCGATGTCTACTGCCAATCCATATGCAGCCTTGTGTGCAGACGGTGCAAGAAATACAACCTCAGGACCATCGATGTATCCGAGATGTACATTCCACCGGGCGTCACGGAGTTCTGCAGCCATTGTTGAGAGGAAACCATGTGAAAAGCTCATATCCTGTAACCCTATGGCTTTCAGGGATTTATTCAGACGTTCAAGATCGCTGACATTATCATCTATCGTTGGTGGTGTGATTTCGAGGGGCACCCATTTCACAAGAGGGGAGAGTGTCTTCCCTGAAGACCGGAAAGTTTCAAGAAGGTCATTTGTCCTGGAAATTTCGCATACATCTCCCACAACGAGCTGGGATTCCTTTGGGATATCCACGGAGATGTCTGATTCTGGAAAAGTTTGACATGCAAGGACTACCCCCGATTCGATCTCATGCGAATGAAGTTTTCCTCGAGAGGCGGTATGAAATTCCCCCTTGGATATCCTAATGCGGCATTTGCCGCATATCCCCTTTCCGCCACAGGATGCAACAAGGTACACCCCCTGTCTTTTGAATGCTTGCAGGAGATTTTCATCTTTTCTGATGTCGAGGATCTTTCCCGATGCAATCCTGATATGCATATTTCTGCCTCTATTCTATCATACGAATGCTGTCTGTATGGGCACGAGCCAATTTTTCTTTATCTGACTGTTTCCTGCATTGCCTGGAAAATCTGATATAATGAAAGAAAAATTTCACGGGTAATGAGAACCCGCGACTATAAGCAGGAGGAATATCTTATATTTATGGTAATTGTTCAGAAATACGGTGGCACCTCTGTTGGCAACATCGAGAGAATAAGGGCTGTCGCAGAACGTGTGGCCAGGACGAAAAAAGATAAAAACGATGTTGTTGTCATTGTCTCTGCAATGTCAGGTGAAACGGATAAACTGATCGGTCTTGCGAATCAGATTGCTTCGAATCCGGAAGGACGCGAAATGGATCTTCTCCTGTCATCGGGTGAACGGATAAGCGCTGCCCTTACAGCTATGGCAATAAGTAATCTTGGATTCAAATCACTCTCCTTCACAGGAAGGCAGGTTGGAATTATCACTGATGATGCCCACACCAGGGCAAAGATCGAAAGGATTACCGGGGGAATGGTAAAAAAAGCTTTGACAAAGGGAATCGTGCCGGTTATCGCTGGTTTCCAGGGGGTAACCGAGGCTTCCGAAGTGACGACTCTCGGAAGAGGTGGGTCTGATTTAACAGCAGTTGCGGTTGCAGCGGCATTGAAGGCCGATCTCTGCGAAATTTATACGGATGTTGACGGGGTATATACGACAGACCCCAATATTGTGCCTGAGGCAAGAAAACTTGATAAGATTTCCTACGATGAAATGCTTGAACTTGCAAGTCTCGGGGCAAAGGTACTGCAGACACGGTCGGTGGAGTTCGCAAAAAAATATAATGTTCCTGTTGTGGTGAGATCAAGTTTTAATGATCATCCCGGCACGCTCGTTGTGAAGGAGGATAGGGAAATGGAAAACGTCGTTGTATCAGGTGTAGCCTATGATAAAAATCAGTCGAAGATTACGGTAACAGCGGTTCCCGACAAGCCGGGTGTCGCAGCAAGACTTTTTCAAGCGATTGCTGGTGCACATATCGTTGTTGATATGATTGTGCAAAATATCAGCAGTGACGGGAAAGAAACTGATATCTCCTTTACCGTTCCGAAGTCTGACAATAAAAAGGCAATGAAGATTACTGAGGAGATTGTTTCCGAACTCGGAGCTAAAGATGTCAAATTACGGGACGATATTTCGAAGATTTCGGTTGTTGGTGTTGGTATGAGAACTCACTCAGGCGTCGCTGCCAAAATGTTTGGAACGCTCGCACAACACCGTATCAATATCATGATGATAAGCACCTCAGAGATCAAGGTTTCCTGTATTATTGATTCCAAGTATACCGAGCTTGCGGTCAGAGTTCTGCACGACGCCTTTGATCTCGGAGATGTTAAAAAGGGCAGAGGAAAAGCAAAGGGATAACAATATCCCTCAGATTCCGGGGAAATTGAGACTATGCGCCGGATAGATATATACGATACCACGCTGCGGGATGGTGCTCAGACAGAGGGCATTGCGTTTTCTGTCGAGGACAAAATCCGCATTACCGAGAAGCTGAACGAACTGGGAATTCATTATGTTGAAGGTGGATGGCCCGGCTCAAATCCGCGGGATCTCGAATATTTTAAGAAGGTTAAAAAACTGAAGCTCGGTACGTCGAGGGTCGTCGCCTTTGGCAGTACTCACAGACCGAGACATACCGTAAGCGACGACACAATGTTTCAGTCACTGCTTGACTCGGAGGCCCGGATAATCACGATTTTCGGAAAGACATGGGATTTCCATGTTAAAGAGGCGTTAAAGATATCACTGCAGGAGAACCTCGATATCATCTATAACTCCATTGCCTATCTTAAAAAACATGCTGAAGCAGTTTTCTTTGATGCTGAGCACTTTTTTGACGGGTATAAGGATAATGCGCACTATGCGTTAAAGTGCCTCACGGCGGCCCAGAATGCCGGAGCTGACTGTATTATCCCCTGTGATACAAACGGCGGCTCACTTCCTGGTGACATTACAATGATATTTGATGCAATCATGAAGGTCATCCAGACTCCTCTCGGGATTCATGCTCATAATGATTCCGATTGTGCCGTTGCCAATTCCATTGTTGCAATAGAGAGTGGAGCATCACAGGTGCAGGGAACGATCAATGGTCTTGGTGAGCGGTGTGGTAATGCAAACTTATGCTCGGTGATTCCGGACCTTCAGATCAAACTTGGGATGCAGTGCATCAGTCCGGAGCGATTGAAAAGGCTGAGAGACGTAGCGAGATTTGTGAATGAGATAGCAAATGTGAGGCATTTTAAACGACAGCCATTTGTTGGAGATAGTGCCTTTGCACATAAGGCCGGAATTCATGTGAGCGCTATACGCAAGAGACCGGAAACATATGAACACATGCGTCCTGATCTCGTCGGTAATTCGCAGAGAGTTTTGATATCTGATCTTGCAGGCAAAAGCAATATACTCAGAAAGGCCGAGGAATTCGGGATTCGCCTTGACCCCGATTCCCCGCAGATTCAGGATATTATTACTACTCTGAAGAACCTTGAAAATGAAGGATTTCAGTTTGAGGCAGCCGAGGCCTCATTCGAACTTCTCATGAAAAAGGCGCTTGGTCTGCATAAACGCTTCTTTGATCTGATCGGATTCAGAACGATCATCGAAAAAAGGAGAGAGGGAGAGGAACCGGCCAGTGAAGCTACCATTATGGTCAAGGTTGGCGGTCGC
>JAGSYM010000033.1 GCA_018262395.1 Nitrospirota bacterium
AAAGGAACCGGCTCGTCGTAAGAGGGCGAAGATTTGATATGTTGGTGCTGCTTTGTTCTGCCTGCAGCAAGAAAGTCTGGAGATATGACTGTTAGACACAAAAAAGTGGTGCTCGCTTCCACCCCCTCAGCATAGTGTACATCCTGAGACATACAGCTTAAGACTCTTACGTCTGACTACGTACGTCCTTTGATCCTACAACTATTCTGCTGAGTCTGAGAGGAGCGAGATCACCACTTTTTTCTAAGTACTCACTCTTGATTCTCTTATACTCCGAAAAAGGTTGGTTGTCAAGTTTTTTTATGTTTTTTCTTTTTTAGCTCAAAACGATTGACCTGATATCTATTGAATAATCACTTCAATGTCGGGCAAATGGTCTTTTATTGCACCCTCAATGCATCTGTTATCACACTTGATACAGGGACCGCCACAGTATATAACTGCCCTGTTGTCCTTATACTCTATGAGTTCTGCACAGCTATCATGGGCGGTCAGGATACACTCCAGGCTCTCAAGAATCTCCCTGATCTTTTGTTCTGTAGGCTCTTCAGATTTTTCCATCATCATCCCTTCTCAAAGAAATACCAATCAATGACAGCACCTTCAGGAATACGCAATGATTTGACTTGCTGCCATACTTTCAGGTATTTTTCACAATGGATTTTCAGAATAAATTTTACTCCATTCTTCTTTTATTTGTCTTCACCCTCCTCATTAACCTTCCTTTCGGTTTCGCGCGGGCAAAAGCAAAAAGATATTCATTCCGGTGGTTCCTTTACATCCATGTTCCCATCCCTGTCATTTTTATTATGAGGACTTTGTCACATATTGAAATGAAGTACATACCTGTTTTTGCTATGGCCGCAGTCATGGGCCAGATTATCGGCGGAAAACTGGAAATCTGATGATGCTGTCAGGTATCCTTGTCAAGCCCGGCGTCATAGAACTGCGTAAGACGGAGATTCCAGAACCCTCTCGGGGCGAGCTCCTCGTGAACATCAAGGCAGCACTCACCTGTGGAACAGATTTGAAGGCATTCAGGAGAGGACATCCGGTTATCCCGATGCCGGGTCCCTTCGGACACGAATTTTCAGGGATCGTTTCAGATGTTGGCAGGGGAATCACGCGTTTTAAGAAAGGCGATGCGATAATGGCAGTGCACAGTGCTCCCTGTCTTGTATGCGTGTATTGCAGAAAAGGGCTTTACAACCTTTGTGAAAACATCATGCAGACAAAAATCCTCGGAGCGTTCGCTGAATATATTTTACTGCCTCCGCACATTGTAAGACAGAATGTATTTCATAAACCTCAAAATCTGTCTTTCGAAGAGGCAGCTTTTCTCGAACCGCTTTCCTGCGTTGTCCATGGGATGGAATCAGTTCGCGTCAGGCAAAATGATCATGCTCTCGTTATCGGTTCAGGCCCCATCGGACTGCTTCACCTCCTCCTGCTGAAAGAGAAAGGTTCCACGGTATCCGTTATGGATAAACATAAGGATAAATTGAAGAAGGCAAAAAAGCTCGGTGCAGATTTTGTGTTGCTATCTGATAGCAAATGTGCACCCTCCCCTACACCCCTCCCATCAAGGGAGGGGCATATTTTTACACCCTCTCCCCCTGTGGGAGAGGGGAAGGGTGAGGGGGACTCAAAAATAAGAACTATCATTAATAAATTCGACTATGTCTTTGAATGCACAGGGATGCGGGACGTCTGGGAAGCAGTAGTACATTATGTTAGAAGGGGCGGTACTGTTATTCTCTTTGGAGGCTGCAAATCCGGAACAACAGTGACCTATGATACAGAAAGGCTCCACTATGATGAAATTACCCTTAAAGGAGTTTTCCACTATACTCCTGCGGATGTGAAAAAAGCATACAAACTTCTCTGCAATAAAAATTTAGATGTCTCACGGCTTATTTCCGGACGTTTTCCCCTGAAGCAGACGCGGAAGGCTTTTGACAACCTGTCGAAAGGCATAGGGATTAAATATGCAATCATCCCCTGAATACATCCCGGTAACCATTGACAAGAGCCATATCATTACAATTGGCGAGACATTATATACGGAGAGCATCGAATTCGTGCGAGAAATCGTCAATAATGCATACGATGCAGACGCAACACTTGTAGAGATCATTGTGTCAGAAGACATGATCGAGATCCGGGATAACGGCAGCGGCATGGACAGAGATGGGCTCAAACAGTATTTTAATATTGGTTCACAACAGAAACTGTATGATGCAAAATCACCAGTCTATGTTAGAGATAGAATCGGACATTTCGGCATCGGCAAGTTTGCAAGCCTCTCTGCATGCAAGAGATTCGAGGTGATCACAAAGAAAGACAATTTTGTTGCCAGGATAATCTTTGACAAGGAGCAATGGGAGAAGGCTGGAGATCCCTGGCAATTACCTCTTGAGATATTACCTGCTGATTTCAGGAAACAGAACGGTACTACAGTGATATTAACAGGATTAGACCGGAGATTTGAGCCAAAGGACATTGAACAAAAAATTATTGAAGGGACACCGATTAAGGCTCCCCTTTTCAGGGTCAGGATCAATAACCACACGGTAACCCCACGCAGTCTCTCCGGCCATAGAATACCGTTCCTTGAAGGAACTCCTTTCGGACCGGTCAGCGGAGAGATATTAATTCTTTCAGAAACAGCCTCTGTTGCAGCAGACCTCGGTATTGAAGTCAAGGTAAAACAGGTTACCATCAGGAGAGAACTCTTCGGCATGGAAACATGGGGAAAGGGTATGGCACGTGTCAGGGGAGAAGTGAATGCAGACTTTCTTCCCATAACAAGTGACAGAACCGGCTTTATCAGAGACTCCCGGGAATACAAGGAATTGCTTGTCATCATGGGAAATGTCATGGAGGGTGTTAAATCAACTCTCCAGAAACTGACTCTTAAAAAAGAAGGCAAGAAAGTCAGCCGTGCGCTGAAAGATGCACTCCAGCGAATATATAGAGCGTTGGCGGCTAACCCTGATCTTTCTCCGTTTGGAGCATTGCCGGTCGGGGATAAGGCAAAGGGCATTGGAGATGCAGCACATGTCTCCGCCACAAAAAAAGACCTTTCAGAGGAAGAGATTCAGATCAAAGAGAAACTCAAGGCTCCGGAGAAGAAGAAAAAGAAGATACCAAAAGTGAAAAGGCTTACGCCGAACGCAATCATAAAAAAGATAAAATTTGGTGAGACAGGGGTCTCTTGTGTAGTTGACAGCTTCGGTGAAGATGGCCCTGAAGTCTTTGCTCAGGAAACCACGATTTATATCAACCGCGATCATCCTCTTTATAAAAGGGAATCTGGAAAGGTCGATACCCACACATTGAACCTTGCACGGCTCATTACGCAGGAAATTTCTCTCATGAAAGACCCGCGAAATCCTCGTCAGGCCTTCGAACGCCAGAGCAAGCTCCTTAAGGACGCATTTGTTGATTGATTTTGCAGGGAGCCGATAGACAGAGTCAATCAGCTCAATCACTGAATCCCTGCTTCTTCTGAATAGTTAACCAACAAGTTAATAGTCTTGAGGTTTCGCAAATAATGCGGATATCTTCATCAAGTCAACACATCTGGTCATCAACATTTAGCGATTATTTCAACTGGGAAGGAATAGTTTCCAGGCTAAAGTCCGGAGTTTCTATCCTCTGGCACAAATCTGGCTTTGTCTACTATTGTTGATCTCTAACCTGCAGAAAATCTCCGTCATCGCTCCAGAACCAGTAATCCCGATAGGGAAACGCAATGAAGGCGTCGTCCTTAATACACGCGAGGGTATCGACCGCCAGCTCTTCATTGTCACCAGCCTTTGTCGAACCCTTTAAATTAACCAGCGCATCATCCGCCATCTCAAAATAGTCCGGACAGCTCTCAACACAACTTTCACATGCAGTGCATTCTGCCCTTACCAGTTCCACTTTAAATTTTGCCATGATGATCTCCTTTTGTTTTTATTTGCTGACCACACTGCGTTCTTACCGACCTTGACCCCGGCTGGAAGGAGCCAGCTTCGAAACCATTTCCCTTATAATGGTAAGGGTCTCCTTGGCTGCTTCTTTCGGAGCTAAGGCCGTATCTGCTATATTGCATACGAGTTTCGTAATATCGTGATCAATCTTCTTATCAGCCCATGTCTTGCCTTTGGCAACGGTTATATACACCGAGTAGGAATGGTGCATGGTCCCGGGCCTCTCCCCGATTATATGAAGAATTCCTTTCAGTTTATTCGGATCTGATTTTCCAAAGAGTATACAGCCAATCTCATACCCGGCCCTGACCCTGCCGCTCGTGACGACGATGTTCTTTTCTTCCACAACAACAGTCTTTCCGGCAGCAGCGCCGGCTTCGGTCAGCAGCTTCCGGATTTCCTCCAGGTAGGGCATAAGATGCCCCTCATCCATAATGGCTTTGGCGTTTAGGCCGTCGGAGATCACGATCTGTGCATTCGGCTCCTTTCCTGCCCATGAGTCCCTGAGCTTTTCAAGCGCAGCCACAGATTCAGGACTCAGTTTCTCACCCGAGGCCGGATGGAGAATATAGTCATCCCGATCCCTGGACAGGGTGCTGGCCTGCACTGCGTTGGGGATTGTCGAGATAAAGACAGGGGTAAGCTCGGCCTTGAGTGATATCTTGGCATCATTGTAATAGGCAGTAACATTCTCTGCCAGTTTCGGGTTCAGGTCCCATATATTCTTTCCATGGCCGATGGCAATATCAACGCCTCTCGCCTCAACTTCTTTGATCTTCTTTTTTCCTTCAGCATATATTGCTTCTTTGGAACGCCTATCGCCCTTGGCCAGCAGGTACTGGTAGTACACCCAGATTGGATCACCAAAATGGTTCGTGTACTTGTTGTTCTTGTCCACAATCCCGATCCGTTTATAAAAAGCCCACATGGCATCGTTCACTTTGAGGCCGAACTTTTCCCTCAGGCGGACATGATCCTGAAACGACGTGCTCAGATAGCTCAACATGGGGTCATTTTTGGTGGGAAGTGCAATAAGATAGACAGGGGCGGCCGGCATAAGCTGTTCCTGGCACCAGTCCAGATCATCGAGACTTACACTCATATGCAGTGTTGAACAGATATCAAGACCAAGGTTTAATCCGTGGAGTTTGCCCATGGCGAGATCTTCCAGACAACACCTTACCAGTTGCTCGCGGGTCCTGAAGACCTCGGGCCCGATGAATCCGGCCACATCATTGACATGGAGCCACGCCCCTTGAGGCTGGACTTTGGCCAGTTCCATCTGCACCGCCCTGCAGAAGCCGTACTTCCTGGATTCCAGCACCATCATGTCAACACCGCTGGCTGCGCCGTTGGTAAATTCAGAGCCCTGGCCGGTCTCAAAGTAGAGCCCGTATCTCTCACCTTTCTTGGATTTTGCATAATTCATGATCTTCTCAACCGTAACTTCAAAGGTCTTGTTGCAATCATCTGTTCCGGCAAGGCTCTGGAACATGGTTGCAACCGATCCCGGGTATTTCTTGGCAACCTCTGCCTGGACATCGATATGGGAAAGCACACACCAGGGGATCACATCTTTAAGCTTGAAGGTATCGACCACATCCTTGAGCGTTTTCTCCACCGTGGCCACGCTCTCTACCTGGCTGTCCACAGGGTTGTTTCCGAGAACAATATCGCCCGTGGCATAGGAAAAGCCATCAAACACCTGCCAGAAAATGTCATCGGGATGGTCTGTGGGTGAATTGGGCTGAATGCGGGCACCCAAGTAGCCTTTTGCGCCAATTTTGGTACCAGGCAGGGGATTGAAAATCTTCTGATCCAACGTGATCAACTCTTCATTGCTCATCAGCTTCGGGATACATCCAATTGTCTCACTGGACAGCCCATACATGATCCCTTTGATCTCTGCTTCAGATTTGGTCAGGAGAAACTCTTTCAACTCTCCCATGGTCCAGTTTTTGATTTTCTCATACTGGGCCTTATCAGTGGTCTGCCATATCAGCTTCTGCAGGTCGTCGATGTGCAGAGGGTGTTCATGGAGATCTTTTATTTTTGTGTTTGACAGAAGGCTGCGCGCATTCTGTCTCGTTTTTTCATCACCGGCCCCCACACCAATGGTCTCATCACCCTCTTTAAACGCATTTGATGCGCCGATCACCTGGCGGTAGAGTGTTTGATCAAAGCTCCCTTTCACCCGGTTAATGTAAGCGAAGATATCCTCTCCCGGCAGTACTTCCTTGATGGAGTTGGGGATGACTTTCGGAGCTGTCTGTGCGAACACTTTCATTTCAGGAATCGCAGACGGGATTATCACTCCGGCAGCGCACAGCATTAAAAAGTCTCGTCTCTTCATTTGTTCCCTCCTTCTCTTTGGATCTCGCCCATCTCTACGTTGGTATAAATCACACAAGGAGTACAATCAAAAAGTGTGTAAAGAGGTAAAGAGGCGATGTATCCTTTTAAGTTGAACTCGAAATCAACAAAAGAAAGGAGACACCACCATGGGAAAGGGTATCACCGGGACGGTAAAACCGTCAAGAGCGACATACGAGGTATTGGAGGAAATGGTTCGTCTGAAGGTGCAGGAATACATTCAGGATATTTTGGAAGAAGAAGTCGAGTCATTTTTGGGCAGGAAGAAATCTGAGAGGCTCACGATGGTCGATGGAACACCCGGATATTGGAACGGCCACGGGAAACCGAAGAAGTTTTCCGTCATGAGCGGAACGATCACGGTCCGTCGTCCTCGTGTAAGGGAGACGGAGGAGCGGTTTAAAAGTAAGATAATCCCTTTTTTCAAACGCCGGTCAAAAGAAGTAGGGCAACTCTTACCTGAGTTATACCTACACGGCTTGGCAAAAGGGGATTTTGATTTAGCGCTCCGTGGTTTATTGGGAGAAGGAGCACCGTTGTCGGCTTCATCGATAGAGCGACTAAAATTGAAGTGGCAGCGGGAGTATGAGGAATGGAAACAACAGGATATTTCGAAACTTGAAGTGGTCTATCAATGGGCAGACGGGATATACGTGAAGGCTGGACTTGAGAAAGACAAGGCGGCGCTTCTTATCATTATCGGGGGACTCACCAATGGGAAGAAAGTATTTCTTGCCTGTGAGAGTGGATACCGGGAGAGCAAGGAATCCTGGAGCGGCGTTCTGAGAAACCTGACCAATCGGGGACTGAAGCTCGGCAGGCTGACAATTGCTGACAGACACCTCGGGATATGGTCTGCCCTTGGAGAGATCCATCCAGAGGGAAAAGAGCAGAGGTGCTGGAACCATAAAATCAGAAACGTTCTTGACTGCTTTCCTCAGAGGCTACGGTCTGAGGCGGGGGAAGACCTCAAACGTATCCCTTATGCAGAAACGCTTTCGAAATGCGAGCGACTCAGGGATTTATTCATTCCCGAAGGAACACTGGATACATATCCGGACGACGAACGTGGTGGAATCCCCGTTTAGCTCAGTGCGACTGAGGACCAATGCTGCAAAGCGGTTTAAGAAAGTACAAAACGCAACGGCAATGATTTGGAAACTCCTTCAGGTGGCGGAGAAGAACTTCCGCACCTTAAAAGGATACTGGTTGTTGTCTGATGTTTATAAAGGAAAGATGTTTTTTGATGGGGTAACAAAGCATGAAGCAAAGGTGTTTGAAAGGATGGCCGCCTAAATGCCTTTTACACACCTATTGACCAGACTCCTCACACAATCGTGATTTAAAGTACCACATTTATATAGGTATTTCAATTGGTGGCAATTTAACTTTAAATGGCCAATTCCTAGCAAAAATTAAAATGACCCCTTGTAGGTTTCTCTGTTAGGGCTTACACGACAGATATGTTTTAGTTCTTATTGAGTACAATCGAAAACAATTACTTGGTGATTAGGAAAACTTTGCACTGTTCTATGTGAAATGAAAAAAATGATGTGATACTCTTATCCTGACAACTTGAGAGAAAAAGAGATACGTTTCGAATTGTCTTACTGCACAGACTTATTTCGGCATTTCTATATTTTCATATCCCTTTTCAGTTTTTGCCATAGCGAGGATGCGTTTTGGTTTCATTCGAATAACAACATATTCAGGTACAGAGGGATCTTTGTAATATTTCTTGAGCACCGGAACGGCTTCATACAGTTT
>JAGSYM010000034.1 GCA_018262395.1 Nitrospirota bacterium
TATTTCCGGTAGCCTTCTCATTATTTCCCACGCAATCCAATCTACCGTGGCTTGATTACAAGGAAAACTTATTGCGGTACCATTGAGATATCCTTTACAATCAACTATGCGAGAGTGGCGGAACTGGCAGACGCGCTGGACTTAGGATCCAGTGGGTAAAACCGTAGGGGTTCAACTCCCCTCTCTCGCACCAACAGCACTTGGACTTTTTTCATTGCAACTACTATATTGATTGCCATTTCTCTTCAAAGTGTTGACAAAATTCCGCAGAATGGAAAACTTCGCGTTTCACGATGTCCATATTCTTTTATAAATCAGCACCTTAAAAACGAATAGTGTTGGCATAAAATGTGCAAAGCTCATAAACAGACTCATAAAAAGGTTCATAAAAGCGTAATAAAAGGATACCAATGGAATCTTCAGATGAAAAAAATAGCAGCAACCTGACAGAGAATCGCAGAAAAGACCCAAGAAAAGATTTTTCTTATATTGTTCTGGAATTTGTCCTGCACCCTGACACAACCTACGAGATCTTTGTCGGGTATACACTCAACCTCAGTAATGCAGGCCTGTGTATTTACACCTCTGCACTCCTTACCGAGGGGCAGGCAATAATCCTGAAAAGTGATGACCCTCCTCTGTATAAAAAAGCAGCTGTCCGTTGGGTCGAAAGATACGATTCATTGTTTTATAAAGTCGGATTGGAATTTGTTTAAATCTCTTCAAGTAAGCAGATGATGAATGTTCGGGTTGATTGAAGGGATTTAGAGATATTCTTCTATCCCTGTCTGTAATCGTAACCGCTGATAAACGATTTCCGCAATTGCAGAAAGGTTGACGGTATCTTCCTTATTGTACAACTTGAGCAGTTCCAGAGAGTCACTACTTCCCCTCTGCGCATACTCCCACAGCTTTACTGCATCATATCCATCCATATCCTTAACCGTTTCATCCCGGGCGATTCCCAGTTCCGTTTCGAGCCTTTTAAGCCCGCCCCGAAATCCGAGCCTTCTCGTGCCAAAGCAAATATCAAAATGCGGAATCTCGAATTTCAGACCAGGCATTGCTCTCAGAAGATAGGGGATGTCAAAGCCCGCCCCGTAAAATGTTATGAGGTATTTATATCTGGAGATCTCTTCCATTATGTTTTCTGCTGTGAGGTTTTCATGCCGAACAAAACATTTGTAATCGAACCCGTCATATATACCGACTACGGTTACGACGCCACCGCTGCCCGGCATAAGCCCGTTTGTTTCTATATCAAGACATACAGAATCTTTTTTAAAGATATCGAAGAGCCGCCAATGGTCCCTTCTCTTAACTGTACAGGCGAAAAAGCCAGCATCTGCATGTTCGAGTGCGTCCCGGGCAGACGAGAGAGATGTATCAAAAAGGACTTTCTTGTGAGGGGTTATGCAGGTGATATCTGAACAATCCATAAAGTCATCCCAGGTAAGAATTCCTGTACCCCAAAGTTTTCGTTCAAGCTTTTCGCCAATACCGTTCAGAATGCTGAAAGTATTTCGTATCATTGTCTTCTATAATCTCATTGCCTGTGATCTTGCTACAGGTGACCCTAAGGTTCCCTCCCCTCAAGGGAGGGGTGGGGATTATTCACTTTTATGGCCTGGGCTTTTGGAACTCGGTTCTTAACCATAACAATGAGCAATACCGAAGTACCGAATTCGCTTAATGATACCATTATGGCATCGGGAAGGGCAATGAAACGGGGGGCACATGCTGTGCTATGATAGGTTTAAAATGAATCGTGTTGTTGTAACAGGCATGGGAGCTGTCAGTCCCGTTGGGAATTCACTATATGCGTCCTGGTCTATGATTAAGGCGGGGCAATCAGGGATAATGCCAATTACACAATTCGAAGTTACCGATATCCCCTGGAAGGTTGCCGGATCACTAAAGGATTTCAATGCGGGGAAATACCTGTCTCCGAAGGAAATACTCCGTCTCGATCCCTTTGTGCATTATGCAGTTGCTGCGGCAATTATGGCTGCAGAAGATGCAGGCCTCATTGGAGCCCAACTCCTTTATTCCGCGGGCGTCATTATTGGTTCTAGTCGGGGCGGAATACAGACGATGGAAAAGGCGCTCAAAAAAAAAATGCTTATCTCTCGGTACAGTGCATCCATCATCCGTATCTGCTTATCTCATGCCCTCGACGACAATAAGCATGGCATCGTCATACGTTGCTCAGAAACTCGGGGTTAGGGGTTATTGTCTCGGTATATCCAATGCATGCGCATCTGGATTGAATGCAATTGGCGAGGCGTACAGATTAATAAAATCAGGGTACAGGGGGCCGGTCTTCTGCGGAGGTACCGAGGCTCCTGTCTGCAGGATATGTTTAGAAGGATACGGTGTATCAGGTGCCTTGTCCAGGAGAGCTGATGCATCTGCGAGCAGGCCATTTGACAGGACCCGGGATGGATTTGTTCTCTCGGAGGGGTCTTGTATTCTTGTTCTTGAAACGTATGAAAGCGCGGTGATGAGAGGGGCATGCATCCATGGAGAGATAATCGGCTACGGGAATACAACGGACGCATATCACCAGACGGTTCCCTCTGCAGAGGGTGAAGCACGGGCAGTTCAGTCAGCCCTGGACGCTGCTGGATTGAAGCCGAACGATATTCATTTCATCAGCGCCCATGGGACATCAACCTCTCGTGGCGACAAAACAGAAACTGAAGCGATAAAACGTTCATTCGGTAAGGGTGCATACAGCATACCTATCACGGCAGTGAAATCTGTAACTGGACACATGCTCGCCGCATCCGGCGCTCTTGAAGCAGCGGTTACGCTATTGTGTTTGAAGGAGGGGGTCATCACACCGATCTTACATCTGCGTGAGATAGACCCTGAATGTGATCTTTATTATGTTACGGAGTGCAGGCGCGCTCATTTTGAGTATGCACTTTCTCAGTCATTTGGATTCGGGGGGTTGAACGCGGTCCTTGTTTTCAGGAAGCTGAATACATGAACTCTCTCATCGCCTCGTCCTCTGGGCTTTCAGACTGATTCCGGTATCTCGGGGAAAAATGCATGACAACGAGGTGTTTTACCCCTGCCTGACGCGCAATGCTTCCGGTGATCTTCGCAGTGAGATGAAATCTTTGGAACGCCCGGTCGATATCTTTATCCATGAAATATGCCTCGCAATAAAGAGTGTCAGAACCGTGGACGAATTCAATAATTTTCCGGATGTTATCATCTGTCATTGATACATCGGTCACATACGATATCTTTTGACCTTTTGTGATTGTTGCGATTGTTTTCAGTTGCTCAAGGGTATATCGTTTTTCCGAGACAATAAATTCCGTTTCCTGTGGCAGCTGCTGTCTGATTGCCTGTTTCAAGTCTGAAAGCCAGGGGCCGACCGGGAGTACCATTTCCTGCAATAACGCCTTGTTAATATTGATATGATATTCCTCTTCGATCGAATACGCCAGACATGGAATCTGGTGGTCGAGCTGGAGTGTTTTAACGGAAAAGAGGGGCTCCTTGAGCAGAAGTCCGCTAAACGTGCATGCGCGGTTTTCCCGCCGCTGAAAATTATTCTCCGCATAAAAGCTTGAATGGAACATTGTGTCCCTGTTTATACTGAATACCTCGATCTTCAGCGGATATTCCTTAATGAGATTCCATGTGTATCCTTTTAGCTTGCCCTCTACGCAATCGGCGATATTCGGCGGGCCGTAGACCCTCACAGGCAGATCTCTTCTCAACAAAGCTCTGATAAGCATGTCAAATCCTATGAAATGATCGACATGGGTATGTGTAATGAAAACATCTGTTACCTTTTGCAGGTGACCGGTATTCAGCCTTGAAATATCGCCTGTATCAAAGAGAAAAGCACGTTTTTCCCGGAGTATTCTGACAAAGATTCCAGGATCATCAAAAGGGCTGTTGATGGTACTGTGGATAAATGTGGGTTTCATGAGTGATTATATATCATTGTGATATAATACTACTAATTTTCCATAACGGGCTGAGGGCTAAGCCTGACGGGCATTCCAGAGCATATCTGGACAGGAGGAATTTGTGCTGCTGGCTTGACGCTTCATGCCTTACCACGGAGGTGCTATGTCTGAGCTCAGAAAGGATGTCATATCCGGCCGTTGGGTCATTATCTCTGTTGAAAGAGGGAAAAGACCGACCGATTTTATCTCACCATCTCAGAAGAAACGAGGCGGATTCTGTCCATTCTGTCCCGGGAATGAGTATACGACGCCGGCAGAAATTATGGCATTCAGACCTGCTGATACAAAGGCAAATTCTCCCGGCTGGACCTTACGGGTAATGTCGAACAAGTTCCCTGCACTGCAGATTTTTGGAGACCTGAATAAATCGGGGGAGGGGATATTTGACAAAATGAGCGGAATCGGGGCCCATGAGGTCATCGTGGAAACCCCCGACCACATGCAGTCACTTGCAACAATTCCACTTAAGGGAATGGAAGATGCCCTTTGGGCCTATTATATGCGGCTGACTGATCTCAGGAAGGACCGCAGGTTGAAATATGTCCTGATTTTTAAAAATGAAGGAGATGTTGCCGGTGCCTCCCTCGAACATTCACATACCCAGCTTATTGGCCTTCCAATCATACCGAAACTGGTTAAGGAGGAGACAGACTCGGCAAAGCGCTACTATGATATCAAGGAGCGGTGCATATTCTGTGATGTTATCAGCCAGGAGCTCGAATTCAAGAAAAGGGTGATTTATGAAAACGCACGCTATGTCTCTCTTGCACCATTTGCTCCGAGTGCCCCCTTCGAGACGTGGATATTACCAAAGAAGCATGAATCGAGTTTTTATCCTCCGGAAAATAGTTTTTCGCAACTCGCGGAAATATTTCAGGTGACGTTGAAACAGATAGACAAAATTCTTGATATTCCTCCATATAATTTCGTACTCCATACCTCTCCGTTTCTTGATGAGATTAACGATTATTACCATTGGCATATAGAACTTGTTCCAAAACTGACAAAAATAGCCGGTTTTGAGTGGGGATCAGGTTTTTATATCAACCCCACGCCCCCCGAAGAGTCAGCGCGGTTTATGCGCGAAGCAAAGATATGAAAATACTTATTGCCTCTCCTGAGGCAGTACCCTATATAAAAACCGGCGGTCTCGCGGATGTTGCTGGTGCTTTGTCAAAAGAGTTCAGGAAAATGAAGGATACGGTTTGTCTGGTTCTGCCGCTTTACAGAAAGATACGGGACAGCCTGATTCGTCTTGCAGATACAGGAATATCCTTAAACATACCGGTCGGCGGCCGGATTGTCAAGGGCAGGATATGGAAGGATCGTCAAGCAGCATTCTTTATCGAGTGTGATGAATTTTTCAACAGGCTGGAGCTGTATGGAACGGCAGACGGAGATTACAGCGATAATGCATCACGGTTTGCATTCTTTTCCAGGGGTATCCTCGAAATGTGCAGGAGCCTCGCCTTCACACCGGACATTATTCATTGTAATGACTGGCAGACAGGGCTGGTACCCTTCTACCTTAGGACTTTGTACAGGGATGACGCTTTTTTCAAGAAGACTGCAACCCTTCTGACTATCCATAATCTCGGGTATCAGGGTCTGTTCCCTGCGTCGGATATGCGCGCGACAAATCTTGGCCCGGAGTTTTTTAACCCGGAGGGTATCGAATTTTACGGGAAGGTCAATTTTCTCAAAGCGGGGATGATTGCTGCAGATATTTTAACTACGGTTAGTGAAACATATTCCAGGGAAATTCTCCTGCCCGAATCCGCTTTCGGCCTTCATGGTCTTCTGAAAAAGAGAGAACATGACCTTTTTGGTATTGTTAATGGGATCGATTACGACGAGTGGGATCCTGCTAAAGATAAGCTCCTGCCTGCCACGTATCATGTAAAGGACCTATCCGGGAAAACTCTTTGTAAAAGAGAGCTTCTCAGGATGCTCTTTAAAACAGCACGGAAGGGCAGGGAAGAACAGGTGCCCGTTATGAGCATGGTTACGCGTTTTTCAGAGCAAAAAGGTTTGGATCTTGTCATGCGCGCAATTCCTGAAATCTTGTCATTTGGGGTAAAGCTTGCTATTCTTGGGAAAGGGGACGAACGATTCCAGAGGAGTTTTCGAGAACTGTCGGCAAAATATAAGGATAGTATCTCGGTGACGATTGGGTTTGATGAGATGCTTGCGCACAGGATGTATGCGGGTTCAGACTATTTTCTCATGCCTTCAAAGTATGAACCATGCGGCCTTGGCCAGCTTATAGCATTGAGATATGGCACAATCCCCATAGCGAGAAAGACCGGCGGGCTTGCAGATACCATAGAGGATTTTGAACCGTTGACCCGGAAGGGCACGGGTTTTCTTTTTTCTGACTATACAGCTTCGGGTATGCTGGATGCACTGAAGCGTGCCTTTTGCGTGTATACAGATACAGATAAGATGCAATCGATGATCCGGAACGGAATGCGGAAGGATTTCTCCTGGAGAAGATCAGCGCAGAGATATCGTGAACTCTATAAAACCGCTCTCCTGAAGGGGAAAGTATAAGGCTATTTCTATGGATGCAGCGAACAGTCAGAAATTCACAGAAGTGATTTTTACGAATATGAGGGACGGGATTGTCACCCTTGACAGGGACTTCAGGATAGTGTCTGCAAACGAGTCTATTCAGAGATGGGCTGGAAGGCCTGCTGCAGATCTCATAAACAGGGATTCCAGGGAAGTCTTTCACAAAGTAAGTCAGATATGCCCCCACTGCGCTGCCCTGCCGGCGTTTGAAACAGGTGAGATAACCACTGTGACTCAAAAAAGCGGCAATCAGGGGACCCCGATATATGCTGAACTCTCGGTCTATCCTGTTCGCAATGAGAGGGGAGAGGTTGCTGAGTGCATCGTATTTATTCAGGACATCACTGACCGGATGCTCTGTCATGATGAGGTCCTCAGGCTTTACAGTGAGATGACCCAAACAAAGGAATACCTCGAAAGCATTATTGAACATTCTGCTGATGGAATTGTTACATCTGATCTGAACGGCATTATCACCTCATGGAATAAGGGAGCAGAACGTATTTACGGATTTACCAAAAAAGAGGCACTTGGACAATTTCTCCCCTTTGTCCCTGAATTTCTCATGGAAACCGAGTGGGAAAATAACAGGAAGATGAGGAATGGAGAAGTATTGGAGAGAATTGAGACATTCAGGAAAAGAAAGGACGGGACCATCATATCAGTCAGCCTTACACTCTCTCCGATCAAGAACGCGGTAGGAGAAATTATCGGTATTAGCGGGATATCACGCGACATATCAGAAAAGAAGAATGTTGAGAAAGAGCTGATAAGGAGGAATCAGGAACTCTCGCGGCTTTTCTTCATCAGCTCTGCAATGAGGGGAACGCTCGATCTTGACCGGGTATTGCGGATGGTGCTTACCGCGGTTACCATGGGAGACGGCCTCGGCTTCAACCGCGCAATCCTTTTCCTTGTCGATGAGGAAAAGAATATCTTGCGGGCAGCAATGGGCGTCGGACCCGCGAGCTACGAAGAAGCATTTCATGTCTGGGAAAAATTATCTCTTGAGAAAAAGACGTTGTCAGATATCATGCAGGAGATCGCTGTCGGCCTGACGAGAAAAGATTCTTTTTTTGACAGATTGAGCCACAGTATCGAGATACCATTAACAGAGGACACATCACTTACCAGGGCTGTGAAAGAGCAAAAGGCATTTAATATTGATGATGTCGGCAAAGAGCCGCTTTCAGATGCTGTACTCATACAACAGCTTGGGACCCGTGCGTTTGCTGCTGTTCCTCTCATATCAAGAAACAAAGTGATCGGAGTCCTTTGGGTAGATAACTATTTCAACAATAGAGCAATAACTGAGGAAGACATGCGTTTTTTGACAGCCTTTTCGAACCATGTGGCATCTGCGATAGAAAACGCACGGCTTTTTGAACGGGTGAAGCTTGCGGAACAGGAACTGGAGAATATTTTTGAGTCTATCTCTGATATGGTTTACTTTGTTACCGAAGATTACGTTGTCAAGAATATCAATCAGGCTGTCAGTAAACGGTTGGGGAAATCACCTGAAGAAATCATCGGGAAGAAATGTTATGA
>JAGSYM010000292.1 GCA_018262395.1 Nitrospirota bacterium
CATAATCGTCCTCCTTTTTGAATGAATTTTGTTTATGCTCTCATTGTTTCAGAAACGAGGACCAGCGGGCATTGCCTTTCCCATTCGTGAACATTCACCTTTTGGTCCTTTACAGAACGAATGCCTAAATCCAGCGAGTCAATGATGACAAAACGAATATCCGCTTTTTCCTCTGAATCGATATACTTAACGACCTCCTCTTTTACTGATCCTTCACAGGGGGAAATCCGATACCCTATACCTCTTGATTTCAATTGCTCCAGATATCTTTCAAGCAGAGGGTTTTTCGAAGAATCCTTTGTAAGGTAGAGAATTTCAATACCTGCGCCGATGCGCTTGCTGATGTTTAACGCATACCTGAGTGCATTCGTATCTGATTCTTTCCCTGCCAGAACAAGCAAGACCTTATGCCGTTCATTAAACATTCTTTTTGCGGTCTCAAATTCTCCTTCCTCCATAAATGAAGCAGACATTATCTCCTCAAACTGCTCGAACAATTTCTTCAAGTGCATTCGTTAGCGCTGCCTCCAGTTTTTTTGATAGAATCAATCGTTTACTCATATCTCAATTTCTGTGCCAGTGAGCCGAATCTGCTAACCTATTGATTTAAATGCTCAATATGCTTTATTTGGAGCGGGCCATAAGAAGAACATCGTTGCACTATGCAACTGAGATCAAAGAAAATGGAAAATATCAAGACAGGTTAAGGGTTGCAGGGATGTTACAGAATTATTTGTTATTGTTGTATAATGCAACAGTTTCAATCAAGGAAGTTGTCAGCAAACGTACGATAGCTGAAAAAGCGTGAGTTGATAAAGCGGTATGTTATTTGCTTAATGAGATATCACTTGGTATATTGGTGAAGAGAGGTGATGCAAACGTGAGTATTTTTAAAAAATCAGAAGACAAACAGCAAGCTGCAACCATAGATGAATTCAGGAAGAAGATTGATTCAGCACAGCTCCCTTCCGGTGTTAAGCAGATTGCCGAAAGAGAACTTGAGATGATGTGCAACATGAGCCCTGCAACAGCAGAATATACTATCGGTCTCACGTATGTTGATTACCTCGCGAGCCTCCCGTGGAATAAGAAGACCGCGGATACCCTGGATTTAACCCGAGCCGAAACCATATTGAATGAGCGGCATTATGGCCTGAGTGAAGTTAAGAGGAGGATCATCGAACATCTTGCGGTAAAGATCCTTGTCATGAACAAAAAACCCCAGATACTTGTTATAGATGATGAGGCGATAGCCCGGGACAATATTGAGCACATCCTCACAAAGGAAAACTACAATGTGGTTACGGCAGTCAACGGAGTGGAAGCTATTGAAAAGCTGAAGACTACTGTGTTTGATGTTGTGCTGACTGACCTGAGGATGGAAAAGGTTGATGGTATCAGTGTGCTTGAAAAGACAAAAAGTAAATACCCGGATACGCAGGTTATTATGATTACTGCCTATGCTGCCGTTGATTCTGCTATTGAGGCGATTAAAAAAGGGGCATTCCACTATATTGCAAAGCCCTTCAGGCTTGAAGAAGTCCGTACGACTGTGAAGCAGGCATTAGAAAAAAAACTGTCAACTGTTTCTGCAAAAGGTTCCGTCCTTTGTTTTGCGGGTCCACCGGGCACAGGAAAAACATCGTTGGGAAGGTCTATTGCCGATGCACTCGGAAGAAAGTTCTCACGGATTTCACTCGGCGGAATGAAGGATGAGGCGGAAATCAGAGGGCACAGGAGGACCTATGCCGGTGCAATGCCTGGGCGTATCATGGAGGAAATACGAAGAGCTGAGTCCTCAAATCCCGTCATTATGCTTGATGAGGCAGACAAGATAGGAGGGCAGGACTTCAAGGGCGATCCCGAATCAGCTTTGCTTGAAGTGCTTGATCCCGAGCAGAATCACACCTTTCTTGACCATTACCTCGATGTCCCATTCGATCTCTCGAACGTCATGTTTATCGTAACTGCGAATGTTGCTGACAATATCCAGGGACCACTGAGAGACCGCATGGAAGTCATCGAGTTTTCAGGCTATACCGAAGATGAAAAAGTCAACATTGCCCTTTTGCATATAGTTCCTAAACTATTGAGGGAACATGGTTTGTCTGATTATCCTCCTGAATTTGCTGCCGAAGCTGTCTCGAAAATTATCAATGAGTATACCAGGGAAGCGGGCACAAGAAACCTCGAGAGACAGATCGCGACTATCTGCAGAAAGATAGCTACCGAGTTTGTCCATAACAAAGATGCGGTACGCCTGATCAAAGTGGTACCGGAACTGGTTGAAAGGTATTTAGGACCGAGGAAATATTACCTCGAGGTTGCCGATGAGAACGATCGTGTTGGGGTTGTTACCGGTCTTGTAGTGACTGAAGCGGGAGGTGACATTATTTTTGTAGAAGCAGCAAGGATGAAAGGGAAGCGGGAATTAATTCTGACCGGTTCACTGGGTAACGTTATGCGTGAATCTGCACAGGCAGCGTTAAGTTATATAAGAAGCCATGCGTCTTATTTCGATATTCATGAGGATGTATTCGAAGATCACGATATTCATATTCATGTCCCCGGCGGAGCCATTCCCAAAGACGGTCCGTCAGCGGGGACGACGATAGCAATAGCGCTTATTTCTCTGCTCAAACGACGACCTGCGCGGCGGAACATTGCTATATCGGGAGAGCTGACGTTAAGCGGAAGAATCCTGCCTGTCGGCGGGATTAAAGAAAAAATACTCGCTGCGCGCAGAGCAGGGGTAAAAATAATTGTTCTGCCGTTGAGAAATAGCGTGGATGTCGAAAATCTTTCACGCGATGTGAAGGACAGCGTGGAGATTGTTCTTATTGACAGGATTGAAGAGATTGTAGATAAGGTGCTGCTAAAATAGTCTGTCT
>JAGSYM010000035.1 GCA_018262395.1 Nitrospirota bacterium
AGGATGAGGGAAGGAGGAAATTGTCTTCAAATATTTTCGTGTAGTGTTCCCAACACATTATATGTGAATTTGCAGCAGAAATATAGTACAAGAGACCAAAATCAAAATATGCCTCTTACAGGACAAAGAGATTCGTGGGAAACGAAAGATGATTTTCTGCAAGCTCATTGGGTGTTAACCCCTTTAGTGAAACATGCGGTCTCAGCAGGTTGTAATCATATACGACTAAAATCAGATATCAAACTTCGTATCCAGCCCATTTGAGTCTCACTTTCCAATATGATTGGTTCTCGGGTTCGAGAGGATTTCCCATTCCGTCATGATCACCGACAGTTACCTTTCCTATTGGAATAGTTCCCTGCTCGGTCTCAATAGAATCCCGTGGCCCGACAACATTTTTCCCATTATCAATAATGACCGGCAGATTTTGATAAGCTTGTGGGTGCCTTGTAGTCGCCCAATATTTACCTCTCCGATTGCTCGACAGATAAACTCGAACTTTCATTCCATTCTACCTCCTCTGTTTAACGTAAGGCTAAAGTTGCTTTCTAATCACGCTTCAGCTGCATACATAAAGTTTTCAGCCATTCTTTCCAAGATTCTGGTTAGTTCAATTTGGTCAGCACAGTATTCCAGTGCTTCACTGCATGATAAATCTTGAATGAGCAACTCAAGTGCATCATCTAATATCATATATACCACCTTTCTTTTATAGGTGAAGCTCTCGGAAGAATTTTTCTTAGCAGTTTCATTCTTGATTCTAATATTAGGGTTTTAGATCAAGATATCAATCCTACATGAGTAGGGGGGCGACCATTACTCAACTTGTTAAACAAAAAAAATTGCCTGGCACAGCGTCTATCGGTATCATAAGTGCTTTATCGGGGTGATTGAAACAGGAGAGATTAGTTAAGATTCTACAAGTAAAAGTTTTTAAAATTGAGTAGTGATGCTTATATCATTTGCTTCCAATGCTTTTCAAGATATTCATAGCACCGTAATTCTTCTTTCAGTTCGTCTATTTCTCTCTTCAGTTCAACAATCTCAAGTTCCTTGGCTGCGGTTTCCTCATTATAGTTCTGATGTTCCCACGTATTCTCTATAAGTTCGTCAGTAAGGAGGTGGTATTTCTTTTTTAGTTTCTTGAGTAGTCTCGCCTTTATTGCACACGATATTATGAGTTGCATCATTTTGAAATTAAATGGTTTCAGGGAACACAGAAAAGACACCTCTTTCATCATCTCTGTGGTGGTTTCAAGAGTCCCCTTCCCCGTTAAAATGATTCCCATGAGATACGGGTCTATCTCCTTTGCACATTTCAGCAGTTCAACCCCATTCATTTCTGGCATCATGAGGTCTGTAAGCATAAGTTCAAAATCACAGGCTCTTAGTTTCTCAATAGCCTCCTTACCAGATGTGCATGCAACCGCCATGTAGCCGCACGCTGTAAGATATTCTTGCATGGCATTGGCCACATCAATATCATCGTCAACGATGAGAACCTTACCCTTGTAAATAGTTCCCTGTGTATGGGGTATGCTTCTTTGATAGCTTTGTATGTTTTCTAATGTTTGATTCATAGCCTCCATGTATTTTATTGACAGCATCATATGTGTCAATCCTACGTAGGTAGGGGAAGGCAAATCATATATACAATGTGATAATTATACCCTACCTAAGTAGGGTTGAAGTTTCTCCTGAAACCCATATAATGAAAAATGAGGGGAGTCACAGGGATATGGTCGGGAAAGATCATGGGTGACTCACGGCTTCCATACGTTATATCAAATCAAGAGCACGTTCTTGTTGTCGATGATGATGCCCTTTTACTGAACACATTACAAAAAGGACTCTCATTCAACGGATACCTCTGTGAAACTGCAATAGATTCTTCCGCAGCACTAAGACTCATCGGTAAGAAATATTTCGATTGCATAGTCCTAGATATTGATCTCCCTACCATGAATGGCTTGCAACTTACAGAGAAAGTAAAAAAACTGAACCCTGACAGTGCAGTCATCATAATGACGGGGATTGATAATGAGTTTTCTTATCAGGATGCGATGGAAGCCGGAGCAACAGATTTCATAGGGAAGCCTTTCTTATTACAAGAACTAATCGCAAGAATTGAATACGCCACGTTGCATCAAAAGCTGTATAAGATGTCACTTCGTGATGAACTGACCGGCTTATACAACCGTAGGGGATTCTTCACGTTAGGTGAGCATCTTCTCAAACAGGCTAAACGTGAGCAAGATGGATTATTTCTGCTGTATGCAGATGTGGATAATCTCAAGGGTATTAATGATACATTTTGTCACCAGACAGGGGATTGGGCATTGATAGATGTTGCCAACATGCTGAAGGAAAACTTCCGGGACTCTGACATTATAGCCCGTATAGGAGGTGATGAGTTTGTCGTTATGCCGATTGGGAAAAGGGGAGATAATGTCGAGCTTATTATCAACCGTTTACACAAGGCAGCAGAGATAAATAATTTAAAAAGCAAACGTGAATATAAGTTGTCAATAAGCACAGGGATAGCGTACTTCGATTCTTGGTCTCCCTGCACTATTGATGAGCTTTTGTCCCAAGCCGATAAAGCAATGTATAAGCAGAAAAAGAAAAAGCAAACCGCCTAAAGTCAACCCTCAGGTCAGAGACTTATTTGCAACCGTCAATTCGTATTTCCTTCTTCTACGATTATTATCAAAAAAAACTTGACAACCATTTCAAAGTGCGGTATGAGTTAATCAAGCAGAGCGAGATTCACAAAGTGGTGGTCTTGCTCCTCACATACTCAGCGTATAATGTAAGGTCGTAGACGTAGGTTGTAGACGTAAAAGTCTTAAGCTGTATGTCTCAGGATGTACAATAAGCTGAGTGATGAGGGGAAGCAAGCACCACTTTTTATTTGATCCTATTGCCTGTGAGGAGAAGAGGATATTTGATATCAGTTATTAATTCCCAAGAAAAACCCATTCCCACCAGATGACGCTGCTATCGTACCACCAAGGACTATGGCGAAGCCCAAGACGATCAGTACCATCAGCATCCATTCCCGCTCGTCCTTCTTCCACTTGGTATCAAAGTCGATAACAGGATTCTCTGGATAGGGATAGTTCGTCTGAATCTGGCTTTTGTTCAAAGTGGCACATCCGCTCTGAGTGAGCAGAAAGATGATTGCTACAACTAAGGCTAATGTTTTTGAGTTCATTTGATTCTACCTTATAGCAACCTGATAGCAAGAGTCAAAACGGAATAGCTTTTCTTTGCCTTTCCTATCTACCTTCCCATATCATGAAGAAAATTTAATTTTCTGTTCATACCTTTTTCATATTCGTCTGATATTCTATTTACACTTCCCATTCTGTGGGAAAGAGCAATCTTGCGAGGAAGGGAATATATTATGGTTAGAAACATCGTAAGCAGAGCAATGTTTAAATGCTGTGTATGCGGTCAACCTATAACATTCGGTCTCAGGTGTTTTCAGTCATTGGATAAACCTACGGATCATTACCACACGAGTTGCTATGAGAAAAGTACAATGAACAGAATTGAATCGGGATACCGTGTGGAAAAAAGATCTGTAAGAGATTCCTGGACAAAAGTCTCTCGACTAATCAAAGGTTGGTAGTTCGAAGGGACACTCCTTTTTGTTTTTCGCCTGCCCTGTGAGATTTATATAGCGGGCGGGGCTGTGCGGGTTCCCCCTACCCCCCGTCACTTGGCATAAAATTGAACGTGTAGAAAACGTGAAGTAACATACCTGAAAATATATGAATATTGCTCACTATAACAGAAACCGAAAATCGGCTCAAACCGCTGACTGGCAAGGATTTAGCGGTATTTTCAAGCACTTGTCAAATCCCCATCTTCATATGCAGGATGTGCTGGGGTTGAAGTAGAATTACCCGTCCTTAATATAGTAGGCTAAGCCGGGCCGGATATCGGATTACTTTTTTTATGAATTCTTGGAGAATGGTAGTTTCAGCCGTACAACCTTGCCTTTGCCTCCAAGGGGTCCGATATCCTTTCCGTCGAATATCACCTTCAGTCCTTCGGCATTGCCGATTATAAGCGAAATATTGCTCTTTGCTGTCCACTTTATCTGGTCTCCAGGCTTCAGGATCATCTCCTTTGATGATTTCTCATCAATCGTTGCGGACAACCAGGTTGAATCCGTAGCAATTAACTCCACGGTGTGCTGAACAGCTTGTGAAGATGCAACAGGAGAAACCTTCTTAACGTCCGGAGGAGGTGTAGGTAGAACTGATTGAGTTTTCTGGACAGAAGGAAGAATCGCCTTTTCAGATTGCGCCGGTTGAGCAGGTTGAGAAATTATCTTTTGTTTTTCCGGAGTATATACAAACACCAAAGATACTGCCGCCGCTATCAGGAAAAGACCCGCGATTACTATGTGCCACAGTTTTAACTTTTTCTTCTCTGGGATCTCCCCCTGAGGTTGAGCACTATGTTCTTCCCGCGATACCTCCTGCAAAAGGTCAGCAGTTTTTTCCGGAAGTACGATCTTTTCATAACCGGTTCCGTAAGGAAATTCTTTCGTTGATTCTTCTTCTCCCTGCTCTTTTGCACCAGCAACCTGAGCCCCGGATGGGCGGGGCAGCTCCTTGCGAAGCTCCAGCAGCAGTGCCTTTATTTCCTGGACAAGACTCAGCAACTCCTGATTAACAGGGTCTTGTATCGAATATTCGTGATGCGATTGCGTACCCGTCGCAGAAAGTTCCCCAGACAGAAGCATCTGCGATTCACTTCCCGTACCCGCTTCGGCACCATTGAATTGAGTTTGCCTCTCCAGCATTTCGCCTTTCTGTTCAAACGCAATTGTTGCTTCTGAGTGTGATTCCTGCACTGCATTTTCAGGTTCTGGTTCCTCCAACTCTTTATTGACAGAAGAAGCTTCAGCTGCCCCTTCCTGTACATCAGTGTCATCCCGAGAGATCTCATTATCTGGTTCAAAGTATGCTTTTACGGAGGATGGGACCTCTCCATTCATCTGTGAGGCAGAACCCTCGCACTGTTCCTCAACCGTGTAGTCTATCTCTGTAGGAGGTTGAAAATCTTCAGCCTCGGGCATAGATTCTCCATTGCCCATTAACTGAGCTTCTGTTTCACCAGGCACATACCGGGAAAAGAGAATGTCTTCACTAACCTTTGATAGCTCTGTCCGAAAATGTTCTTCTGCGCACTTTTCACTGACGGCCTCATCTGAGTAATCTGATATGCTGTTGAAATAGTCTCTTCTCTTGTCATCTTCCTTCAAATGCATATAAGCCTTTTGTATCTCCTCTGAAATGACGATCAACTTGTCCAGCATGAGAGGATCGCTTGAAAAACTGAACTGATCTGGATGGAACTCCTTTGTCAGCCGGTAGAAATTTCTCTGTACCATATTTGCATCGGAATTCTCATCAATATCGAGGAGATCATGTGGCCTGAGCTTATACAGGTTCGAATACAGTTCATTCACTTTTTCGTCGAATGCATCTTCCTCAGTATCAAGGGCTTGCACAGGTTCATCTGATACCATGGAGTGCTCGTCTGATTCTCCGGGTTTCTCCTGTTCTTCGACAAATCCTGCAACATACAGAACGTACAATGTCTTCATTGCTTCAAACGTCGTAGCCGAAGAACTGTCGATAATATCCTTGACAGTTCTTGTGCCATCTATCGCAGCAAGTATGGCTTTATCCCGTGAGCTGAACACTATGTCCTGAAAAAAACTTTCAGGATCTTCACGCAGTCTCAAAACAGAATCCATGTCAGGCATCTCTCGCTTTATTTGGACTACGTTATTGATTCTCTTTATTCCCTCATAAATGAGATTCCCCATGCTCATAAGTAAGGTTATGACCTCACGGGTCGGCAACTCTCCTTCGTCGAATACGTATTCTGCGTCCTCAACCAGGAAAAGACTATAAATGATTTCCCGAACCTGAGACTTCACACCCAGCACCAGGTCTTTTGGAGTCAGATACCCAAGCTCAACAAGAATTGTCCCCTGTCTCTTCCCTGTCTCTTTGAGGAGCTCAACAGATCTGTCATACTGCTCAATCGTGATCTTCCCAAGCTTGATTAATGTTTCACCGAGTCTCTCATCATCATCTGTTGAAGAGGCAAAAACCGCATTCCCCCTCTCCAGGTACACTTTTTTTGTGACATCGGCGGTATGAACGGTTAACGTTCCAGTTTTCTGCTTTTTGTGGAGATCAACGAGAATTCGCGGGAAATCAAATTTTTTTACTTCTTTTTCGATAGTTTCCATAGTTACCTCTTTATCATTTGATTAACATCAGCTTGATCTTCAAGCACATACTATGCCAATCAAAGCCATTCGAAATATATTGATTTATTGAGGGAATTTAGCTCCTTTCTGGATTGTTAACGCTGCAATGACATGTTTTGTCATTATTTAGCTTGTGTTGCAGGATATTGTCTGAAGTACAACTGCAGGAAATTTCACGTACCCTGCGTTGTTTTGGCAATGCATTTTACTCCCTAAGGGGAAGAATGTTGCACTATAAAAAAATACCATTACTCACCTTAAAATTATGAAGGTATTAGTTACCCCTACCCAGGTAGGATTGCTAATTCAGGCACGTAGAAAAAATAATATCCGCAAGGTAATTATCCCCATGAAAAATTGGATGTAACCATGAAGAAAGTTACGGAAAAAAGAAAACATCCGAGATTCATGAAACGGCTTGCAATGAAATTCCAGGTCAATCATCAAATATTCATGGGTATGTCCGGTAATCTCTCCGAGTGGGGACTGTTTATAAAGACAAATCGGCACCTTGCAGTTGGCAGCCCTATAGAAATCGAACTTCTCCTACCCTGCAAGCAGACTGCTTTTCTTAAGGGCATTGTAAAAAGAACTTCGACATCCAATCTTTCTCGGGTGAAAAATGGGATAGGAATTCAGATTATTGAAAGTAATAAGAGTTTCATGGATTTTGTGAAAACCATTATGATCAAGGGAGAGTCATACGGCAGAGATCAACAGGTAATACGCAAAACAGATACTCCATGCGGTCTCGCTAATAATTTTAGTGCTGAATCCATAACGGTCTCCGCAGCTGAGAAGAGGCAACACAGAAGATTTTCTGCCGGACAGTTGCACGTCAAAACTGATAGTACATCTAATTATCGGGCAGTCGTCACCAATATCAGTATAGGTGGAATGCTGGTGAAGTCGGATAAGAGATTGACTGTCGGGCAGACTTATCCGATGAGGATAGGATATAAAGACAGAGAACTGTTCGTTAACGCATCAGTCATGTGGGCTTTACTTGTGGAGAACACCGAGGACACATATGGCAATCGCATACCGCTCTACATGACAGGAATGCAATTCAGAGACGCTTTCGAAAAGATTGAAGACCTCGTCACCTCAATAAAATCCAATCCACATACAGAGCTTCTGAATTATGTAAACGACGGGGAAAGAAACCAGCATGTTGACAACCGGAATACCTGCAATCGTGCTGAAAGAAATCTTCTTAAGAAGAAGGACGGAAAATCTTCGAATACATTTAAATATGAGATTTCGAATGAAGATGAACATTGTCCTGAGGAAAGCGCGGATAACATTCAGATAGCTCATCGTTATTTTGCGAAGGGGAAACTCGCATTTTGGAATGGCAATTACCAGACAGCAAAGATACTTCTGCAGAATGCGCTCACTCTTCATAACACGTGTGCACGGTATTTCGCGTTTTATGCAAGAGCACTTTCCAGGCTTGGAAAATTAGAAGAAGCCGAGAAAGCTATTTGTAATGCACTCAAATATGACCCGGGAAATTCAGACTATTTCACCGATGCCGGTGACATATACGATACTATGGGATTATCCGATAAGGCAGCAGAAAATTATGCGATGGCACTAAGTCTCCAACCGTCCAATATAAAGGCCCATAAGGCTCTGTTCAGGCTGAAAAAGATGACTGAAGATGGAGTCTTTCTCAACAAGAATCCACTCAGGGTATTTAAGAAAATGGTGGACAGATAAATAACAAATCGCATCAAAAAAGCTGGTTTTC
>JAGSYM010000293.1 GCA_018262395.1 Nitrospirota bacterium
AGTTTCATCGTTTTTTCCTGGGCAAACAATTGACCAGTGGTGCAGAAAAACACGAACACCATTGCTGCAACAAAAATCCCTAATACAAACCTTTTTTTCATGACAAATCCTCCTTGTGTCAATTTTGCGGCGAATGCCGCGAGATTACCCCTCAACGATAGCTCTCCATGTTCTTAATAAACTACCATAATTGAACTTCATTTGGAGTAAATTTTTCTCAATTCCCGTTTCAATATTTTACCGGCAGGGCTCTTGGGCAAATCTTCGAGCACGATATATTCCTTAGGCACTTTGAAAGGAGACAGCCTGGTTTTGAGAAAAGACTTGACCTCATCAGGAACAATCGTTTGGCCCGGCCTTGGCACAATGAATACGGTAACCTTTTCTCCCCACTCTTTGTCGGGAAACCCCACCACAGCACATTCTTCTATCTCAGGACGCATGTACAGCGCCTCTTCTACCTCCTTGGGATAGACATTTTCTCCACCTGTAATGATCATATCTTTGAGGCGATCGACAATATACAGGTATCCATCCTTGTCGAACACTCCGATATCCCCTGACCTGAACCACCCGTCATCCCAGAATGCCTCACGGGTTGCCTCGGGATTATTGAGGTATCCCTTCATGATGTTGTGCCCAAATATACAAATCTCACCTTCGTGGCCCTGCTCTAAGCGGTTTCCCTCCACGTCCCTGATCTGGACTTCCACCCCGGGAACCGCCGTGCCGATAGAGCCCACCACATGACGGTAATAATGGTTAAAGGTGACAGCAGAGGCAGATTCGGTCATACCGTAACCTTCATAGATTGTCAATCCTGTCACTTCTTTCCATTGACGCACGATTTCAGCAGCCATACTTGCGGCCGCTGAAAAACAATAGCGAATGCTTCCCAACTTCTCCTTAAGACCGTCAAGACTCAGAAGACGGGTATACACGGTAGGCACAGCAAACATTTTCGTTACTTTGCCTGAGCCGGTAAGGGCAAGAATTTTGTCCAGATCAAAGGTGGGAAGTATTTCAAGGCAGCCTGCGCTGTATATCGTTGCATTTGTGATGTGCATCTGCCCAAAGACATGGTTAAAGGGAAGGAAGCAAATTGCCCTATCGTTCTCATTAGAGTGTTCATTATGAGCCACATTATGAGCCGATGTATTGATGTTCTCATGGGTTAACATGACGCCCTTGGGGATGCCCGTTGTGCCACCCGTATACAGAATGGCAGCAGTGTCGGTGCGATTTCTGTCAACTGCCTTAAAATTCTCCGACCCTGCAGCTATAAGCTTCTGAATGGTCAGATCTCCATTTTGACAAATGGTTTTTTCAAGGCCTGCAGACCCTCTTGTCCCCTCCAAGGTTGAAAGTTTATCGTCGGTGGTGAAGATAAACCTCGGTCTTGAATGATCTACAAGCAGCATCAGTTCGTCTTTGCTCAAAAGGCTCGAGTATGTTACTGCCACGGCACCTGCCTTGAGAACTCCAAAATAGAATGCAATCCAATCAGACGAGTTAGGGGCGCATATACCCACGTGCTCGCCCGGTCCGATACCTATTTTCATGAGACCAGTAGCAATGCAATTAACTCGTTTATTCAGGGCCTCATAGGTGATCTCAGAGCCAGCCTCACTGAGGGCAGGTTGTCGTGGGAAGTAGAATCCTGAATTTTCCAGGTTTGAAGCAACATTCATAGGATCCTCCAAAAAAATACAGCATCAGCATGCCGTAAACATTCATTCCCAATTGGCGAAGCTGACGTTATGCTGAATTGGTATAATATTTAAACCTGGTAATTAATTTTGTCAAGTAAATAGTTAAAATTTACTTGCAAATGGTATTCTCTTCGATATACTATAACAAATACGAAAGAGGTGTCATCCATGCCTGCATTTAAGCCCATCAAGCAATCCAGGGTTTCGGGGGAAGTGGCGGAACAGTTGAAACAATCTATCCTCCTCGGCCATTTTGCGGCAGGGGACAAGCTGCCATCAGAGCGTGATCTTGCAGAACAGTTCCAGGTAAGTCGCATAGCCATACGGGAGGCCTTACGTTTCCTTGAGAATACGGGGTTCGTATCTACCCGGCAGGGAGTAACAGGGGGAACCTTCGTCACAGATTTAACCTTCGAGCACCTGAGCAACGCCTTCGTTGATCTTTTTCTTGCCGAAAAAATATCTGTTCCTGAACTCGTCCAGGTTCGACTCCTTGTCGAGCCCGAGATAGCCCGATTAGCAGCGGAGCGGATAGACCGCAAACATGCCCGGCTCCTCAAGGAGGTCCTCGAAACTGAAGATCTGCCCATCCGTTCACTTGCCGAGGATATGGACACGAAAACTTCTGTTCACTACATCCTGGCCGAGATGTGTGGAAATCATTTTTTGGAGGCCCTGGAGAGGTCCCTCATGGCCCTCACCAGACGGGTAGTACAGATGGTTGATGTAGAACAGCCATTTATCCACCCTGCGGGAATGCATCGCCCTGTTGTCGAAGCAGTCCTCGCCCGCAACCCTGAGGCTGCAGCTGCTGCCATGCGGCATCATGCCATAGAATTCGGCGAGAACCTCATCAATTTGGAAAAAACCTTCCGGGCAAAGAAGTCCCAGCCGGCATACTCTCCCACCTGATAAATTCAGAACCTGCACGGTGACTAGACAGATTAATCCGACCTCTCATTTATAGCCATGCGCCCTTCGTTTTATTTCTTAGCGGGCAGAAAATCTCCAGATATTTTCCACGTTTCAATTATTTGTGATGTCGGGTTTTCCTGTGCAAACCGTGGAGAGGCAAGGAAGCTTTCAAACCCCTTCCGTGATCATCCTTACTGCTTCTTCCCGGAGTTCCTTTGTATAGACTGTGTAGGGAATCCTTTCCACTAAACGCATCATAGCTTAAACTAAACTGCTGAATATGTTTTTTTGGTAATTTTTAGATGAACAATGATATAGTTAAAAAACAAAATAAAACATATTCACTCGCCAACAACGGCAATTATTGAGGAATGTCAGATATATATAAGCATACCTGTTTTTCTGAGATTTGTATGTGTAAAAACATTTTAACCATAGGTGCATACGAACGAGATAATTTTGGTGATTTACTTTTTTTTATTATTTTAAAAAAAGCTTTGCAGGGCACTGGCTTCAACATTATCCCTGGATCAGTTGTTTATTCAGACATGAGAAACACATTGGGAGAAATTGTTTTTCCCTATGACATCCTGCTGAATAGATATAAATGGGATGCTGTGTGGGTGGTGGGGGGTGAAATGGGATCGCTTGATATCGAGAATGCGATGCTTATGTCATTAAAAAAAGAGCACGCAAAAATATATCAAGAGCTAGACTTTGA
>JAGSYM010000294.1 GCA_018262395.1 Nitrospirota bacterium
CTCCTCCTTGGATGTTTTCAGAACGTCAATACCGTTTTTATCGGGGAGTTTCAGGTCTGTCAGGACAAGATCAATCTTGCAGTCTTTCAGATACTTGATGCCCCTTGTTGCATCTCTGGCTGGAATGACCTTGTAGCCTTCAGCCTCAAGGGTCTCTTTAAGCATCGCCGCCATCGATTCTTTATCTTCCACAACAAGGATCGTCTCCATGGACTATTATACCTTCGCTTCTCTCAGGGACTCTTTGCAGGCGCACTTCCTTTCGGCAGGAATGAGATTGAGCGTTTCCCTCAACAGAATTTTGAGATGAATGAGGTATGTATTCATACCCTCGATAACTTCCGTTACAGTCAATTTCTTCCCGCTCATTCCTGCTGCGAAATTGGTGACAACGCTGACTCCTGCATAGCAGAGTTCCGCCTCGCGCGACAGCGATGCCTCAGGCATTGCTGTCATTCCTACAACATCAGCACCCAGAAGAGAATAACTCTTTATCTCCGCCCTTGTCTCAAGCCTCGGACCATTGACACAGACGTACGTGCCTGATTCTTTCAGCGGTATCCCGGATTGTATCCCGGCCTTTACAAGTGCTTCCCGTAAATCAGGGCAATATGGCTCCGTAAAATCTACATGGATAACTCCCTCCTCCCCATGATAAAAGGTTGTATCCCTGCCACTGGTGAGGTCGATAATCTGATCGAGAATCACTATAGTTCCGGGGACCATGTCGGGACTTATACCTCCTGAAGCACCGAACGATATGATTCTGTTCGCCCCGAGCTCCTTAAAACCCCATATGTTAGCCTTATAATTGATTTTATGTGGAGGAATGCTGTGTAAAGAGCCATGTCTCGGAAGGAAAACGAGGCCCCTTCCTGAATAATCCCCAATACGGTAGGCATCAGAAGGCATTCCGTAGGGAGTCTTAATCTGCCGAACTTCCCGCAGATTCACTCCATCAATATCATAGAGCCCGCTACCGCCAATAATTCCGATCATATGACTATCCCCTGTGTTCGTTTCTCATATGCTAACTGTTCAATTGTACCACATTGAATTATCGAGAAAATGCATTTGAAAAATGCAGATGTTTTTCATCCACCTCGGCGGATTCGGCGAGGCAAAACGATGTCTGCACTTTTTGGGATCACAGTAATCATTCTACTGTGTTAAATAATCCACACACCATTGTTGCCAGTCAACACCTGTTTTCATCACCATTTTTCACTACATTAAAGTAATACTTTAGATCTTTCCTGGTATATCAGGTTTGAATGCGATTTCCCCTATATTTGTTTGACAGCATGAGGGGAGCTTTTTTCTTACTGTAACACTGGCACCATATTTGCAATCTATAAAAGAGCTTCACGAGATTTCACTATATTTACTGATACAATCATGATGCGATTACAAAGAACCATAAAACAAGAAGTGTGCTTCGAAGGTATCGGCTTGCATACCGGCAGGCATGCCAGTGTCTGTCTGAAGCCGGCTCCACGGGACACAGGCGTTTTATTCATCAGAAAGGACAAGGACTCATTCATTAAAGCGTCCGTAAACGCTGTTACCGATACCGCATTCGCCACAACGATTGGTTATAACGGGGCGAAAATCAGAACTGTGGAACATATCCTTGCTGCCCTCGCAGGTCTTGGCATAGATAATACATTTATTGAAGTGAACGGTCCTGAAATTCCTATCCTTGACGGAAGCTCTGTCGGGTTAACACAACTGATTCTTGATGCCGGGATTGCAAAACAGAGCAAGAGAAGGCCGTTCATAAGAATCACTACCCCCATTGTAGTCTCAGATGGTCATGCGGAGATAGCAGTTCTCCCCTTTGAAGGGAGACGTATAACTTACAGGATCCAGTTTCATCACCATTTTCTCGGGGAGCAGAATCTGAGTATTGATCTTACTGAGGAGAGCTTTGTCATGGAGATTGCTCCCGCAAGAACATTCGGTTTTCTTAAGGATGTTGAATATCTGAAAGCGAATGGATTTGCGCGGGGTGGTTCATTTGACAATGCCATAATACTGGGAGACAAAGGTATTATGAACTCTACAACCTTACGGTTCAAAGACGAATTTGTCCGTCATAAAATACTCGACCTTATAGGAGACATTTCCTTATTAGGGTTCCCTATTCAAGGTCATATCATAGCCAATAAGTCCGGGCACACGACAAATCTGAAATTTCTGAGAAAACTCCTCGCATCTCCCGAATACTGGGAACTGGAATCAGAGGTATACCAGCAACCGGTACTCTCATACTCCTAAATATCATTATCTTTCAGTAAGTTATAAAATTAGCTTGAATTTTTCTTCCGGATAGAGTTTCATATCTAAGAAGACCGCAAAAAGAAGGCTGGAGAATTTCTTCCCCAGCCTAAAAATTGTGTGCGTGTGTGTAGAGGGAAACTTATTTCTTCTTTGCGGTCTTTTTTGTTGCTTTCTTAGCAGCTTTCTTTGTTGCCATGAACAATCACCCCCTTTCTACCCGCATTTCTCATGCGAAAAATACGGGGCGCTCTGTGCTCAAAGTCGTCCTATAAGTGCAATGCGCTTGCCTGATAAAAGCTTCTTCAGGCTGGCATCTCCTTTCTTTTTTTTGAGTCTGTACTCCTCTTCATCTATGATTGTACAGTCGATCTTCTGATCAAACCTCTTCTCGAGGTTTTTCAGTTCCCGTGTAAGCGATGGCAACGCACCGATAACAAACATATTGACGGAGGACTCGTCATGCCCTTCGGCATACGGGCCATAAAGAAAGGCAGCTTTTGCACCAGATGCTCTCAGGACTGCTTTGAGTGCGCCAGGGAGGCCGAGTGATTTTGTTATGAGGTTCTTGAGTTCAGAAAACAGGGG
>JAGSYM010000295.1 GCA_018262395.1 Nitrospirota bacterium
CGCGCCACTCACTGCTTGATTTGTCTGACATCTCTTCTCGGGTTACGGAGGGGTCATTATGAAAAAAGGAGCTGATTCGGCAAAGGGCTGGTGGTATGCCCGCTTCCGCATGAGATGGCTGCAAGATAGTGAACCATCATGGCACATCGATCTGCTTCTTGCCCACAGAGTGATAGCACCTGTCGTTAATCGCTTCAGTCGCGATATCTCGCTGTGGCGTTTCCATCGGAGGGCAGTCCGTGATGCAGAGGGCCATCAGTTTAGCTTTATCTTCTATTCATCAGCCAGAACGGCACGGGATATCATCGATGCACTGAAATCGGATGCACTGTTGCAAAAATTGAAACACTCGGACATGATCATCCAGGATTTGTACCAAGATACAGCCAGAATATACGCCCCTGGCATAGAAGATACGAGTGACGGTCATTGGTCTCCGGCGATCAAAAAAACGTGGCCGTTCTTTATTATGGGAGTCTGTCAGATGTGGCTTGCACTGATCGATGAGACTGCGGCAAATATAGTCGACCAAACGAAAACCCCGTCCATCCCCCGGATGATAAAGTTCTACGAAAAGGTGAACGATGCGATTCTGCTGTTCTGGAGAGAACAGGGCTCCCACGCCTTTTTCCATCATCTGAATGCAATTTTCGGGTATGAGGCGCTCTTGGTGCGCGAGATCCATTTGAAGACATTTTAGATTCTGGTATTCGCACTGAAGGCAGGAATGCCGGATATCCGCTTATCCTGAAGACTTTCTGGGCGGGCATAATGGACAAGAGACTTTGACGGGATATAAAATTGAAAAAACCATATGTATAGAACAGAAGGATAAAAATAGAATATGCAAATCAAATTTTGCCTCCTCATTCAAGAACGTTTCCCATTCTCTTATGATTAAAAATAATTTCGTTATCCGTCATCGCGGATATATGCAAAAAGAAGATAGAAACCGTCTGAACAGGCATGACAGCGGTGTCATCTGGTTTACCGGCTTATCAGCTTCGGGCAAGTCAACAATAGCACACCATGTTGAGAAAATATTGTACGATGAGGAAATCAGGGCGTATGTTTTTGATGGAGATAATATCAGACACGGTCTCAATGCAGATCTGGAGTTTAGCGATGAGGACAGAAAGGAGAACATCCGGAGAATCGTCGAAGTGGCACGGCTCTTTGCTGATGCAGGGATAGTGGTCCTCGCCTCCTTCATAACCCCCTTCAGGGAGCAGAGGGAATACATAAGGAAACACTGCGTGGGGATTAAGTTTGCGGAAGTCTATGTGAAATGCGACGTTCAGGAATGCATACGCAGGGACCCAAAAGGGTTGTACAAAAAGGCTCAGATGGGAATCATCAAAAACTATACAGGCATCTCCTCTCCTTTTGAGGAACCCCTAACCCCTGACCTCATCCTTGATACCCAGCAATTGACTATTGATGAATCGGTCACGAAAACAATTAACTACCTGAAAGAAACTGCATTCTTAGGGCTAAAACCCTCTCTTCCCTCCAAGGGGAGTTTAGGGGAAAGTTTTTGATGTTTTTGTGATGCAAGCCCGAAATTTCAGCCTGAGAAAAAACACCTGTTTGTATAAACGGAATGCATAGATCAGGCACTTGCTGGTCGCCAGATTGCTGAATCTTTGCGGGCAAGCTCACAGCGACATGAAAACCTGCCATGGTAAGCCAGTTGAACCATGCTGCGCAGGCTCATTACCATGCTTCAACCTTACGTAAGGTCACGAAAAATAGGAATAATTATCATACCGTAGAGCATAAAATTCATTGAAGTATATGCGTGATAAACGGTAGCAGAAAGACAGGGTTGGGCGCGCCATAATGAATAATATCATTATAAATCTCGATAAGCCTGCGCAGATAACTTCACAGCAGGCTGTTGTAAAAGTGAAACGGCTATTGGGTGCAAAAAAGGCCGGGCATGCAGGGACACTTGATCCTTTGGCGACCGGAGTTTTAGTCGTGTGTCTCAACGAGGCAACGAAGATAACGCGATTCTTATCAGACCTCGATAAGGAATACCGTGTCCAGTTGAAACTCGGGGAAAGGACAGATACCTTCGACTCCACCGGCAAAATAGTCGAGAAAAAAGATCCCGGCGAACTTTATGCAGAGGACATTCGGGACGTCCTGAGCAGATTTAAAGGATGTATTCAACAGATTCCCCCAATGTACTCGGCAGTAAAAATCAGTGGCAAACCCCTCTACAAGCTTGCGAGAAAAGGAATTTCCGTAGAGCGATCCGAAAGGAGCGTTCATATTCATGAGTTGGAACTTTTATCCTTTCATCACCCTTATGTCAATCTTAGAGTCGTATGTTCTAAGGGGACGTATATGCGAACGCTCTGTGAAGACATTGGCAACGCCCTCGGGACAGGTGCGCATATGACTGCGCTTGAGCGGACCAGGGTAGGCAATTTCAGGATTGAAGATGCCGTTTCTCTCGCGGAACTGCCCGATCAGAAAAATGTTTTTTACACAATGGATGAAGTCCTCTCCCATCTGAGAGAGATACTGCTCGATCATGATTCATGGCAGAGAGCAAAAAATGGGTTGATGGTCGATATCCCCTCGTATGGCACGCACGCTCCTTTTGAGGCGGCACATAATGACATATCCAATACGCATCTCAGAGGTTGTGAATATGTACGCCTGAAAAATCCAGCCCATATCCTGTTCGGGATTGGTATTCTTGAGAACAATTCTCTTAAGGTAGAAAGGCTGTTTAACGTACCGTGAGTGATAAAAAATTACTCATATCCAGCCGAATTATCCCTTTTGTGACCCTAATCACAAACTTCAACTAATTTATTAATACTTAGCTCAAATCCTCTTATTTATATTAA
>JAGSYM010000036.1 GCA_018262395.1 Nitrospirota bacterium
TATGCATGTCACGGCAATAGATCTTTATCATCGCCTCGACTGATTTTCTTTCCCGTATCATCCTGCGGTTTTTCAGCATGGTTGCCTGCCATTTTATTTGTCAAAGGCAGTTTTCGGTCACCGGTAGTTGATGTATTCAATATGAAAATCGAAATCTTTCTCCTTCAGCATACTGATCACCGCCTGGAGGTCATCAATCTTCTTTGCTCTCACGCGCACCTGGTCTTTCTGAATTTCTGCCTGAACCTTGAGTTTCGTCTCCTTTATCAGCTTTGTGATATCCTTCGCCCTCTCCGGCGATAATCCCTGCTGAAGGGATACGACCTGTCGTATCGTATCGCCGGCAGCCTTCTCGATATTACCGAAACTCAGAGTCTTCAGGGAGACATTTCTCTTCACCAGTTTTGCCTTGAGGATTTCCGTCAGGCTTTTCAGTTTGTAGTCGTCATCTGCCACGAGCGTGATTTCCGCCTTTTCCTTGCTCAGGTCGATACTGCTCTTGCTCCCCTTAAAGTCGAAGCGCTGGCTAATCTCTTTTACTGCCTGCTGAACAGCGTTTGAGACCTCCTGCATATCCACTCTGCTTACAATATCAAACGAATGCTCATCTGCCATGATATCCCTCTCTCTAAATAAGATTTTCCTTTTGTCATTATCACCGTTTCAGTATTTTCAGTCAAGCTGTTCCAATAACTGTGTAACAGGAAGTGGTCAGTCAATTTGTTGCAGCCTCATATCTCTTGTAGTAATATATAGGCAAATGAGGATCTCTGCAGGTTCTGCGAAAGGAAGACGCACTGCAACAAGAAAACTTTTCGCAAAGGGTCCCGGAGGAGAGAGGCTCAGGCCTACGTCCTCAAAGGTCAGAGAGGCACTTTTTGACATTCTGAGGGATAGAGTTGAAGGAGCCACCTTTGTTGACCTTTATGCCGGTACAGGCACGGTGGGTTTTGAATCCCTGTCGAGAGGTGCAGCGAAGGCCGTATTCATCGAGCCTGATCCGGCGATGACACAGACCATGAAGCGCAATGCTCATGATTTCGGATTTTCTGAAAAGGTTCAGATCACGCAGGGCAGGGCTGATGAGTTTCTCACAAAGGCGGCTTCAATTCATGAAAAATATGACATTTTCTTTCTTGACCCACCATACCAATCTGATGAGATCGAAAAAGTACTTCCCCTTCTTGGAAGAAAGGAGCTCTTACGAGATGATGGAATTGTTATTGTTGAGCATTTTTTCAAAAAAAAACTTCCTGAGCATGAGGGCTTCCTGAAGATGCATAAAAATTACCGGTATGGAGATACCATGCTGACACTCTATAAAAAGGCGGGAATATGATAAAGAGAGCGATTTATCCGGGAACATTTGATCCCATAACCAATGGCCACCTCGATCTTGTGAAAAGAGCGGTTAGGATTTTCAACGAAGTGATTATAGCGGTTGCGCCAAGTCGCAAGAAGAAACCGGTTTTCACGCTTCAGGAACGGTTGAACATGATCACCAGTGCCGTAAAAGGAATAAAGGAGGCAAAGGTTGAGGCGTTTAACGGCCTCCTGATCGAATATGTCAGGCAGAGGAAAGGAGATGCCATTCTCCGCGGCCTGAGAGCAATTTCGGATTTTGAAAATGAACTGCAGATGGCCCATATGAACAGAACACTTGATGCCGATATTGAAACGGTTTTTATGATGCCGAGCGAAGAATACAGTTTTATTACCTCAAGCATTATTAAGGAAGTGGCATCTTTTGGAGGGTCTGTTCAGGGGCTTGTTCCTGAAGAGGTTGCAGCTGCCTTACAAAAAAAATTCAAAGTGGTGAAAGACATAGCGGAATGATGTAAGGAAGGGGAATATGCGAAGCAGTGAACTTCCTGTCCCGCCTCACTTCAGTAAAGATAGGGTTGGGGAAATCTGGAGAGTTCCCTACCAGGCATTAGCTCAGGACGCTGAAAAATGGGCAAAGCAGAATCATATTCAACCTGCAGCCGAAGACCGCTTTAAAACTTGTCTGATAGTAGTAGATGTCCAGAATACCTTTTGCATTCCCGGTTTTGAGCTATATGTCGGAGGCCATTCAGGGACCGAAGCGGTTGATGACAGTCGAAGGCTGTGCGATTTCATCTACCGGAACCTTCCCTCAATAACGCAGATCTGTCCTACCATGGATACGCACCAAGCAATGCAGATCTTTCACAGCGTTTATCTCATCAACGATGCCGGAGAACATCCGGCGCCTTTTACCCTCATATCGGTCGAAGACATTGAAAAAGGCTTATGGAGATTTAACCCGGCGCTCTGTTACAGCCTCCATATCAGTACCGATTACGGACAGAGTCATCTCCTGCATTACACGAGGAAACTAAAGGAAAGCGGGAAATACGATCTAACCGTGTGGCCTTATCACGGTATACTCGGGGGGATTGGTCATGCACTCGTGGCATCTGTTGAGGAAGCAATCTTTTTCCACTCCATGGCACGGGACAGTCAACCTGATTTCCATGTTAAAGGCGATAAACCATTTACCGAGCATTATTCTGTGCTTGGTCCGGAAGTGCCTGCGGGACCGAGGGGGGAACCGATTGGCCAGAAGAGTGACAAGTTCATGAAGAAGCTGCTTGAATTCGATGCGGTGATCGTTGCCGGAGAAGCCAAGAGTCATTGCGTAGCCTGGACTATCGATGATCTTTTGGAAGATATCATTGGCTATGACAGACAGCTGGTGGAGAAGGTCTATCTGCTTGAGGATTGCACGTCCCCGGTTGTTGTCCCCGGAGGTATTGATTATACAGATCAGGCAGATGCTGCATTTCGGCGGTTTTTCCATGCCGGGATGCATGTTGTAAGTTCTTCTGATCCGATCCGGAACTGGCCCGGAATAAAACTCTAAAACGCTCTCGAGGGGTTTCGCGGGTGAAGAAAAAAGTACAGGTTTTTATCATATCTGACGCAACTGGACTTACCGCAGAAATGGTTATCAGTGCAGTGCTTCTTCAATTCAAGGAAATTGAACCGGTTTTCAAAAAATTTCCTTACATAAAGACCAAGGAACAGATCGGAGCAATTCTTGATCAGGCGGAAGCAGTGCAGGGGATTGTCATCTATTCACTGGTATCGGAGGACCTCAGACTCTGGCTCCGGAAGGAAATAAGCAGATTAAACCTCTTTGCTGTCGATATTCTCGGTCCTCATCTGGAGAGAATAGGAAAAATGTGGAATTTGAATCCCACATTCGTTCCCGGAAGACGCAGAAGAGTCAGCGAGGAGTCGATCCGGCTTGCTGAATCCATTGATTTTACGCTCAAACATGATGATGGGCAATGCATTGAAACTCTGCAGGATGCAGATATTGTTCTTTTTGGTGTTTCAAGAACATCAAAAACCCCGACAAGTCTTTATCTCTCATGCAATTTTACACTGAAAGTTGCCAATGTTCCTCTTATTGACGGGATCAAACCACCGGATAATATCTTTGCCCTGACTATGCAAAAAGTTGGTTTGACTATTGCCCCGGAAAGGCTTGCCTTCATCAGGGAGAAACGGATGAAATATGCAGCCGCACGTGATTATTTGGATATCGCCTATATTGAGAAGGAATTGGAATACAGCAAAAAAATATTTCATGAGATAAAGGGCATACAGGTTATTGATGTGACACACAGTTCAATTGAGGAGGTTGCAAACAAAATCATTGAGTGGAGACAGGAAAGGAGGTAAAGGAGATGGGGAAGCATGATTTGGTGATCTGGTTCAAAGATATCGGCAAAGAGGATATCCCGCTCGTCGGTGGGAAATGCGCCAATCTTGGGGAACTTATTGGCAGGATCGGTGTACCCGTTCCGAATGGCTTTGCTATATCCGCGTATGCATACAAGACTTTTCTTGAAAAGACAAATGCAAAGAAGAGCATTGAATCTCTTCTTTCCGGTACGGATATCTCAAATATGGAAAGTCTGCATAGTGTTTCGAAAAAAATCAGGAAGTATGTCGAAGGACGAGAAGTACCGGAAGAGATTGAAAGAGAAATCCTCCAGAAGTATCAGGAGCTCTGCCGGGAGAGAGGGAGAGAAAATATTCCGGTGGCTGTCCGGTCGTCGGCTACAGCGGAGGATCTGCCGGGTGCGAGTTTTGCAGGACAGCAGGACACCTACTTGAATGTAACCCGGAAAAACCTTCTGGACAGTGTTAAGAAATGTTGGAGTTCTCTTTTTACTCCCCGCGCCATTGTTTACCGTAAAGAGAAAGGATTTTCTCACGATGATGTGCTTATCAGTGTTGCTGTTCAGGAGCTGATTTTTTCCCGCTCTTCCGGCGTAATGTTTACCATTGAACCTGTGAGCGGTGCTCAGGATAAGATTGTCATCAATGCATCTCCCGGTCTGGGTGAGGCTGTTGTAAGCGGTCAGGTTACACCCGACGAATATGTAATCGGCAAAGGTACATTGCACATCGAAGAAAAACATGTTGTAAAAAAAGAACGGCAGATTATCTCGGATAAAAAAGGTGGCACAAAATGGGTATCGGTTCCACAGGAGTTACGCGATGGCCAGGCGATAACCGATGCAGAGATTGTGCGCGTTGCGCAATACGGGATAGAGATAGAGAAGCACTACGGAGTGCCTCAGGATATTGAATGGGCTGTTGACGATATGGGCAGAATATTTATTCTTCAGGCCCGTCCCGAGACAGTCCATGGCGCGGAAAAGGCAGTAACCGGTGAAGAAAGGAAGGATGTTATGGAACAAGAGATACTTATCAAAGGGATTGGGGTGAGTCCTGGTAAGGCTTCCGGAAAGATTAAGGTTATTGTAAACGTTAAGGATATAGCGCGGTTTCAGAAGGGTGAGATCCTCGTTACCGAGATGACCACTCCTGACTGGGTTCCGGTGATGAAGATCGCTGCTGCTGTTATTACAAACCTTGGCGGTAAAACATGCCACGCTGCCATTGTCAGCCGTGAACTCGGTGTCCCCTGTATCGTTGGAACAGAGAATGCGACAAAGGTTCTGAAAGAGGGTGAAACAGTGAGCGTAGACGGACAGAGAGGACTGATATTTAAAGGTGCTCGTGAAGCATCAGCGGAAGTGAGGGCGCAGAGTGTTGGAACTCCTGTTGATTTGTCTGCCCAGATTGTGACTGCAACAAAAGTGTATGTGAATCTTTCTATCCCCGAGATCGCTCAAAAAGTTGCCCAGGAGACGAAAGCGGATGGCGTGGGGTTGCTGCGGGCCGAACATCTCATGCTCAGTATAGGAAAACACCCCAGGCTTCTCCTTGAAGAGGGTGGTGATAAGGTTATGGTTGATACCTTTGCGCGCGGTGTCGGACAGGTTGCCGAGGCGTTCTTCCCTCGTCCTGTCGTTTACCGGTTCCTCGATTTCAAACCTGATGAGTTTCTTGAACTCCCGGGTGGAGAAAAGTATGAACGGAAACATGTCGGCCCGAACCCTATGATCGGTTATCGCGGAGAATACCGGTATACAAAAGAGGATGATATTTTCAGGCTTGAACTCAGGGCAATCAGGCAGGTCAGGGAGAAGATGGGATTAACTAATATCTGGGTCATGGTTCCTTTTGTCAGAACACTGGATGTATTCAGAAAGACGGTGAACATCATGCGGGAGGAGGGTCTCAACCATACGATTGACAACAGCTTCCAGCTCTGGATTATGGTTGAGGTACCCAGTGCTGTGTTCATGATCGAGGAGTTCTGCAAGGAAGGAATAGATGGAGTAAGTTTCGGAACGAATGATCTGACCATGCTCGTACTCGGTGTTGACAGGAACGATACATCCGTGCAGGAGTTGTATGATGAGCGGAATCTCGGGGTTCTGCGGGCAATAGCATATACCATGACAGTCTGCAGGAAATACGGCGTTACAACGTCTATCTGTGGGCAGGCTCCGAGTGTCTATCCTGATTATCTGGAATTCATGATACGGTGCGGTGCAACCTCGATATCGGTGAATCCTGATACGGTAATCTCATCGAGGAAGGGTGTTGCGGTGATGGAGCAGAAGATACAGATGGAAAAGGCGCTGGGCATCCAGGCAAAACCAAAGATAGCAAAAATCCCACTGGATAAGGTGTTCTTTTGGAGACATATAGAAGAATAGAAGGTCTCATAGACTTCATAGCTGAAAGTTATGAATCCGCGGCGGAAATAGGTGTTGGCCATTTCCCCGATGTTGCTCTCAAATTGCGGAAGAGAGGGGTGAAAGTTTTTGCTACTGATATCAAGCAATTTCTGTACGATGGAGTTGATGTTATCGTTGACGATATCACATCCCCGATTCTGCCCCACTATGAGGGTATTGATCTCATCTATTCCATGCGGCCGCCTGCCGAGCTGGTTCCGTATATGGCAGATTTGGCGAAAACCATTTCAGCAGATGTAATTGTGAAACCACTGTCTTCAGAGTATCCTGAAAGGTGGGAATTAATGATTAATGGGAATACGGCATTTTTTATAAGGAAGTATTGAAATGTACTCGTTATGGACAAATGTAATAAAGAGAATGATCGGAGGTTGACTTTAGTAATCCCCCTGCATCCCCCTTTAGAAAAGGGGGAGTTATAAAAACAAAGGGGAAGATTTTAATTATCCCCTCTTTCATAAAGAGGGGATAGGGGAGATTACAGAATGAAAAAAGAATTACCAAAAAAGAAAGCTCTTGGGAAAAAGGTCATCTATCTTGTCGGTGAGGGAACCGGTGAAACGATCAACAGGATTGCCAGAGCATCCCTGGCGCAATTCAGCCGCGAAAATATCGAGGTAAAATCATATTTCCTGGTCACAGATGAAAACTATGTCTCAAGGATTATCAAACACGCTGCAGAGGATGATGCACTTGTCGCTTTCAGCATTGTGCAGCCCGGTTTAAGGGATTTTCTGATCAAACAGTCGGACAGAAGAGGTGTAAAAGCGATAGATGTCATCGGAAGTTTTATCGTTCAGCTATCCACATTCTTGCGGGAAAAGCCGCTCGAGATACCCGGGAGACAATATATTCTGGATGAAGAATATTTCAGGAGAATCGAAGCGATTAATTTTTCTGTCAAACATGATGATGGAAAGCTCCCGCACGGTATGAAATTAGCCGATATTATTCTCATCGGCCTGTCCCGGACCGGCAAGACACCATTAGCAACATACATGGCTAATCAGGGATGGAAAGTTGCGAATGTGCCTGTCCATGAGGACATGGAGACGCCTACGGAACTCTATGAGGTGAATCAGCGTAAGGTTTTTGGTTTGATCATCAGCGTTGAAAGTCTTGTAAAACTGAGAGAGGCAAGACTCAAGCAGCTTGGACTTGAACCTGAGGCACGGTATGCAGATCCTGTTAAGGTTTTCGAAGAGATTGAATGGTGCCAGAATTTCTATAAGCAGAACCCGCGCTGGCGTATTGTAGATGTCTCAAACAGAGCTATCGAAGAAGTGGCCGCCGGCATTGTACACGCATACCAGACCGGGAAAAAACCTTCATAACCCAATAATTGCATACAATCTTTTTTGTTATTCCCGCGCAGGCGGGAATCCATGTTTTCCAAGGCGTTAAGTGGACCACCGCCTCCGCGGGGGCGACGGTTTCTAATCAAACGCAGAGTTCCACAGTGTTTACTCGTGGGTGAATGCGTCCGGGAGCGAAGCGGAGGAACTCCGGCGGAGCCTGTCAAGCGAAGCTTGTATTCCGGTAAAGTACCACGGGTATGCCCGTGGGTATCTATGAGAAATTACCTTTCTTGAGTTTAGGTCTTAATCACATTATCATAAGCGCATCAAATTAAAACCTCTCCTGCACACCAAAAGGGTCTTTGATTTCAACAGCAGGATTGAATTTCAGCTTTTTCTCACCTCTGCCCTCGAGGTATTTGTTCATCTCAAGGTCTACCTTTACCGGTACGTCAACGCCTGCTTTGGCAAGAGCCTGTCTGAGCAGGGCTTCAGATTTCCCGGCAAAAGCAAGAGAGTCTCCAAGGACTCTGAGCGCTTCAGCAGGGTTGTGGAAACCTACCGAGTTTTCAGCACCAATGAAATTGAGGCGCGTAACCCGAACGGATCATGAGAGAAATAGTCCTGTCCTGGATAGATTCAACCTGTGCCCTTAACCATTCAGCACTCTCTGAATGGCACTGCACGCATGCCGGTTTGATACTTTATAGGTGCCTACTTTGGTGTATGGCATATGACAGTCTGCACATGCAGCCCCGGCGTTCCAGTGAATACTGTTGTATGAAAACAACTCATATTCCGGATGTCGGATAAACGGCATTTTGTAGCCGGTCACATTCTGTTTCCATTCGAGAACAGACGGGTCGCTGAGCACTTTTTTGGCGATATTTTCTATTGAAATGTTCCCCATCTTACTCCCCTGCCAGGGGAAGTAGATGCCCACTGATTTCATGTCCTGATCCTTTGTGATGTTATAAGTTACATGGCACTGAGCGCAGACAGCACTCCTCATTTCCTGGCGGGTCAGTTTGCCGGAATCAACACCCATATCTTTAAGGGCAGCACTCAGCGTAAACCCGCGGGAGATAGTGAGTGACATATCTTTGTTGCTGTGGCAGTCGATGCAGGCAACGCCAAGTTTCTGGTATTGTTCAGGGATCTTTGCGAGGACTTCCTTGAACGGCATCTTGTAATAGTCGATCCCCATCTCTTGTTCGAGCTTTGTTGCATAAGGACTTTTGCAGGTGAGGCATACTCCTCCAGCCTTCACTCGTCCCGCATCAATATCGATCTGGTCAATGACCATATAAGCATGTCCCCGTGGTTCATTGTATTCTATGCCGAAGCCCCAGCCATTAAATAAGAGGGCCATGAATGGAAATTCAGACAACTTGTCGTAAATGATCTTGTCTGCGTCAAATCCCCTCTTGTATTTGCTCTTGCCGGTTTCGGTCGGCTCTTCTGTCTTTTTCCACAGGTCGTAATGAACAGGATATGCTTTGCCCCAGTTTGCAGGATCGATATCGCCGTCAGCGATCTTTACAGGTATAACCGGTTCTGTTTTTGGTGGGGCACAACTGTATGAGAACAAAAATGCAGATGTAATGAATACAAGCAAAAATAATAATGATGATTTTTTCTTATCCATGCAAACCCTCCTTTAGCCTGTTTTAGTCATGCATTTTATTTTTATATGTCACGGCAGATACAGTAATCTCGCTCCTTCTCGTCCCGAATGCTTTCGGGCCTCCGAGGTGAATTCTGTAAAAGACAGAATTCAAATCAGCTCACATACCATATCTGCCTTCACGCTCATGAAGAATGTGAGTTAGAATGTTTCTGTTATCCCTGTATGCAAGTGGGTTATCCTCCTGTGGCAGTTCCAGCACTTCCTGTCCTGATCCATGAGCATCACAGTAGTATCATGGCAGCGGATGCAATTTGACTGCAATACCTTTTTCCCGTGCGAAGATATTTTAATCTGATCGGGAATCTTCCCTGAATGGAATATGATGAGATCTTTCATCCCGTCAATTGCTTTCCAGAGATAGTGGACGGCTTGATTCTCATTCGGCAGATGGCAGTCAACGCATT
>JAGSYM010000296.1 GCA_018262395.1 Nitrospirota bacterium
CCGCGTCCGGGAAGGATTTTCTTGGTGGAAATAAAATACAAGTTTTAAAAGAGGAAGGGGCGTTCTATTTTAGAGTTTAGACATTAGAAAATTTTATCTCCTTACTATGTCCAGCATCTGTCACTACATAACCAGTTTACTGCATAATAACCGGCTTCGTACTATTATTCTTGGCGCTGCTGTTGTTGTTGCCGTGACATTAACCGCATATGCCACAGGCGACAAAACCACCATCTACTTTTACAGCTCCGAGACATCCATCAATAATTTTAAATCATTAAAAATGGAATTTGACCAGTATCTTTCCAGGTTTGGTCCATATGAACTGCAGCCCTTCAGTGATAGAGAATCATTCGATGAATACATCAGAGATAAGGAACAGTGCATTTTACTTTTGTCGAGCTGGCATTATGCAAAAATACACAAAGATAATGCACTCATTGCTGCTTTAGCAGGAACACGCAATGGAGAAAAGTACCAGAAGCGGATTCTGGTAGCAAAGAACGAATCTGTAAAGACCGGACGCATCGCTTCTGCAAGCAGTATCCAGCACACCAGTAGTTACCTCAAGAAGATGCTCAAGGGGAAATATACGGTCGATACGACCCAAATATTAACCGTGCCCAAGGATATTGATGCTCTGATGTCAGTTGGCTTTGGAATGTCGGTATTAGCCCTGACGACAAGAAATGCTCTCGATGAACTACAAATCGTTAACCCCACACTTTGTCAGAAGATGAAAGTTCTGGGAGAGGGTGACGAATCCCTTTTACTGATAGTGGCCGTTCCTGAACGATTTATCAAAGATGCTCAGGGAATAATAGCCGCTATCAAGAACATGCCCACAGATCCTGAAGGACGGGAGAATCTGAGAATGCTTGGTCTGGATGGTTGGCAGCCGCTTGATCCGTCTGACAAGTTGAAACTGGAGGCTCAATGAAGCTCCATAGATTCACATGGCTGATAGCAGGGTTATTGCTGATGTATCCCGCTAGCCTCACTGCGGATAAAGAGTCCAAGGTGTTGTTGATCAACTCTGACGCCAGAGTGGAAAAGTATCGAGTTGCGCAGGAAGAGTTTACCAGGGATTTGTCACGTCACGTGCATGTTATCAACCTGGATGACACTAAATGGAAAGCCGCAGACGTGGAAAATCTACTCTACGATGAATATCCGGATCTCGTATACTGCATTGGCAGCAAGGCCTATCTTATTGCTCATAGATACATTAGTGAAAAAGATATCGTCTTCTCCTCGATTGTTAACTGGCAGCGCTTGCCCGTAACCAAAAAGACATACGGGGTATCCGGTGAACTTCATTCCGGCATGCAGATGACGCTTTTCCGCTATATCTTTCCTGAAGTAAAGAAAATAGGGGTTTTATATAGTACAAGATACAACAGCCAGTGGTTTAATAATGCCAGTGCCGAAGCAAAGGCTATGGGAATTGAAATTATAGGCCGCTCTATTTCTAAAAGCAAACATACCATTGATGCCTTAAATGAATTAATGCCTGTATCAGATGCGTTATGGCTGATATCCGATCCGTTAGTCATGACTGATAAAGAGAACCTCACAAAACTATTTAAAGACTGTGAGGCAAAGAAACTACCGGTATTTTCTTATCACGACATTTTTGTAGACTATGGGGCTCTGTTAGTTGTGTCTGTTGATGAACCGACCATCGGTAGACAAGCCGCAGGCATAGCCAGAGAAGTTCTTGCTGCTGGCAAGATAGAAGATAAAATACAGTATCCGGCGGGGTCACATGTAATCTTAAATCTGAAAAAGGTAAAAGAATATGGCCTGCACTATAATGAGGAGGCACTGAGCGCAGTCAATCAGATTGTGGAATGAGGTTGAGGCGGGTTTTAGGAATTCATAACTCCGAATATCGCATTTCGAACTCCCAAAAGCGCACTTTGAACGTGCTGAAAATGATAGTACGGAAGAGGAATCCCCAAAGCAATGACTAAATCATTACAAGACAAATCTTCCGTCAGATGGGGAATCAAGTGGAAACTGATTCTTATTATAACCATTCTGATCGTCTCGCTTGTTGCGACACTGTCATACATCCAGGTGTCAACACAGAAAAAGGCTCTGGAAATTGAGTTAAACAGCAGAATTGAACTCATGAGAGAAAATCTCATTGAACGTGCCAAAAGTTTTATCATCAATCTTTCACAGCAGGTAGAAAATGATATTGCGGCCTTTAATTTTTCCGGCGTTATGGAAGCTGTTAAAGATAACATTAAAAATAATAAAGAAATCAAGTATGCAATTCTGATGGACACCTCCGGCAAGGCTATTCTCCACACCCTAAGACCGGATCTTATGCAAACCGAGTTGACCACCGCACGTGACCGTGAGGCACTTAAACAGAAGGATTTGAAGGTGATTAATTACCAAGAAGATAATGACAAAGTCATTGAAATTATCAATCCCATTCAAATAAGTGCAGAACCCTGGGGTGTTTTGAGATTGGTATATACCCTTGAAATCCTTGAAAATGAAATAAGCGTCATCCGGAAGCAGATACAAAATGAAATAAAAGCAATGATTTATCGATCCGTGTTAACGTCACTCGGAATCCTTAGCATATGCCTTATAGTTGTCTTCATTCTCTCCACCAGAATCACCAAACCAATTATTTATCTTACTGAATCAGCCAGGAAGCTTTCAAAGGGTGAGTTCTCCGCTTTTTCAGATATCAAAACCAGTTCGCGGGATGAGATCGGGATTCTTGGCGAAACCTTTGTTGAAATGAGTAAAAAATTAAGAGACACCTATAAGGAGCTTGAGGACTACAGCAAAACACTTGAGAATAAAGTTGCTGAAAGGACCAGAGA
>JAGSYM010000297.1 GCA_018262395.1 Nitrospirota bacterium
GTCAGCAGTTCCTCAATATGATATTAGCGGCGTCAATGTTTTCGAGAAGGAAGAGGAAGAAGCAATAGAACACCTCGGCTCTGTAAAAGAAAGAGCTTTGCAGGAGGGTTTAACCTGTGAAACCATCCTTGCCCATGGAGATGAGCCTCATCGGCTCATAGTGGATGTGGCTGTCGCGAGAAGGGTGGACATGATTGTCATCGGAAGACGTGGTCGGAGAGGACTAATGAAGGTCTTGATGGGTAGCGTAGCTGCAAAAGTTATCGGTCATGCACAGTGCAAGGTCTTAGTTGTTCCGAAGGCCGCAAGGATTGAATACAGAAATATTTTAGTTGCCACTGATGGTTCGGCGCATAGCCATGCGGCAGCATCAGAAGCAATTGAAATTGCGAAACGCTGGGGAAGCACTATTATTGTGGTTTCTGCCGTCCACTCAGAAGCCGATAGAGGAGAAGCGATGGCAAATGTTAACGAAGTCAGAGAGGTGGCAAAAAAAGAGGGCATCCCAGTGGAAGCCCTAATACCTGCAGGGAAACCTTGTGATGTTGTGGTCGGGATAGCAGGCGACCGGAGTGTGGATCTGATCATTATGGGTACGTACGGAAAAACGGGGATCAAGAAACTTCTCATGGGAAACTCAACGGAGAAGATTATCGGGAATGCAGGTTGTGCAATGCTGGTGGTGAAATCCAATAAAGATATGGTATCAGTTAAAGATACTGATACGAGTTGTCGCGACTTCTCCGCTGAAAAATCAAGAGACGGAATTCTGGTCTAACATATCAAAACAACTTGCTAAGCACTGCGCCTTTCTCCCGGAAATCTTCATTGTTGTTAATTCAATTACGTTTAGTCGTCGGTGAATCAAACAAAAAGGCGGTGAATAGTACGGGGCGAAAGACGCAGCGTAAAAAAAAGATGGGGCTCTGCGCAAGCTTCCTTCCTGGAGTCAACGCTGTAGCATTTCTGCGTAGACTGAAGGTTTCCTTTGGCATAAGATGGTCTCTGGATCATTCTGAAATATCGACCGGCATGCCCCGTTTTTCCTCGATCGCACGATAAAGCTTTTCCGCGTTCACGTTTTTGAGGAGACCTTTCTTCGACAGTAATGTCTGGGCCATTGCAAGGTAATCCGAGTCTTTGTCGAATTCATCATTATGCACTTCCACGTATACCTTGCCCTCTCGCTGGCCAATTTTTAGGGGTTGCCGGACGATTGTCACTTTTGTGCCCGCAGGAACCATGGGGAAAAATCTGGATATATCTTCCGGATATAATCTTATGCACCCGTGACTGACCCTCATTCCGACGCCCCATGGTTTGTTTGTACCGTGGATGAGAATACTGTTTGAAGAGAGTCTCAGGGCATGAGAACCGAGAGGGTTATCCGGACCGGGCGGGACGACCTTGGGCAGTTCAGGTCTTTCCTCCCTTATGGATTCAGGCACGTGCCAGGCTGGTTTCACAACTTTTTGAACCACACGGTACTTGCCGGGTGGTGTATCATGGCCTTCACTACCTGTCCCTATAGGGAATATTCTCACCAATCGAGAGCTTCCCTTTCGAGTGAAATAATAAAGCCGCAGTTCAGAAACATTAATGACGATGCCGTCATATGGTTCCACATCAGGAAGTATCCAGGCAGAGGGTATAGTAACGAGTGTATCGCTTCCGGGAACGAAAGGGTCCAGTGAGGGATTCGCGTCCGTTATTGCACTATATCCAATGTCGACTTTTCTGGCAAGTTCTATGAGCGATTCGTCTCCCTTTGTCCTAGCAGCCGTAATGGCGCCTATCACAGAAGTGCCGTTGTGATACTCATAGGCTCTTGAAAATGCGTGCGGAACATAGAGGGCAAGGATCATCAGAAGCAACAGAAAAATGAATCTCACCAAAGATACGATTTTCATGATAACCTGTTTTTTTCCCTGACTTCAGCGTTTATAGGCCGTGTAAAAACTTGTTTTTCAAGATTATCATACTTATTCTTTGCATATCAACAGATTGAAATCTCTTAGAGGACAGCTTGGGGAAATCGAGGTTAAAAAAGAATCAGACTCTTCTTCAAAGGCCCCACGTTAAGTCTCTTCAGCTACCGCGGCTTCGTCTGGCGTTCCATTTTCTCCTCCTCAATAGCAGCCAGTTCCTCTGAAATATCTACATCTTCCGGTTCCTCGATCTCCTGTCCAGCGTGTTGGCCTAAAACTTTCCTTTCCGCTTTGAGCCAATCATCAAGATCACAACCGTGAACGCAACCCCTTGACTCAAATAACTCATATGCAACTCTTGAAATCTCTTCGTGCAAATTCATCACACACCCCCTTCGTAAAAGGCGCCTATTTTATCCCTCAGCACCTCTCTGATATTTCAATGAAGTATCCCGCCATTCTCTGACATCTATAATTAAAGCTTAGCAAATTTTAGGAGGATGTCGAACAGAGCTGGAAAAATAAAGTTTACACCTACGGTTCCATTAGAGAGAGGGTTCTGTCCTAAGTTTTCCTCGACATAGGAAGTTGGTTACACTTTGCAAGTCTCTCCTATCTCGCTGGAGAGACCCTTTCAATTGACCTGCGTTTGTAACAACGCTGATGTCCGCCAAGAATGAATTTTCTGTCTCTCCGGAGGCGACAGCAGAACAAGTCCTGACGTGGCTACGAAATCCTGGATCAATAAAAGTGCCTAGTGTGCTGTCCCTAACAGTTCTGTACATTTCTTGACCTTTGAGAGTATTGTGTCCGCGTCCTTGATCCAGGTAAATATCCTGGGTCTCTCATTATGTTTTTTAATGAAATCGAGAATTGCTTTCTCCAGTTCTTCAACACTTCTGAAAACTCCTCGTCTTACTC